>NZ_MLYN01000036.1:0-51119 GCF_001866675.1 Streptomyces sp. MUSC 14 | reverse complement strand
GATGGATGGTGGGGACGTGGCGCTGACTTCTCTGGGCGGGTGTGAGGCATGCGGGGCGTCGGGCGGGCGGCCTCATGGGGGGGAGGGGCCGGGGGCGGTTCTGCCGGACGTGTGGGTGACCGGGTGCTGCGTTCGGCGGGCGTGCTGGACACCGGGCGGGCCGGGCGCATCGAGTACGCGGCACACCGGTCGGACCGGGCGCGTCGAGTACGCGGCACACTGGGGCGATGACACAGTCCACGCCCGCGTCGTCGCCCGAGCCCGTGCCCGAGCCGATGCCCGCTCCCGCGACCCTGCTGACGCTCGCCGAGGTGGAGGCCCTGGCGCGGGCCGCTCACGCGGGGCAGACCGACAAGGCGGGACGGCCGTACACCGGGCACCTCGCCGCCGTCGCCGAAGGCGTGCGGGTCCGCGGCGGGGATGCGGAGCAGATCGCGGCGGCCTGGCTGCACGACGCCGTCGAGGACGACGCGCTCAGCCGGGAGTGGCTGACGGCCGCCGCCCTGACCGAGCGCACCAAGGCCATCGTGGACGCCCTCACCAAGCGGGCGGGGGAGGAGCCGACGGCGTACGCGCGGCGGATTCTCGCCACCCCGGGCGCACGCCTGGTCAAGGAGGCCGACCTGGCGCACAACGCCGACCCGGAACGCCTCGCGGTCCTGGCCGAACCGACCCGCGGCCGGCTGACCGAGAAGTACGCGGGGATGCGCGCGCTTCTCGGTCTCGGCGAGGCGCGAGCCGGAGAGTGAGCTAGGCGGTGACCGACTCCCGGGCCGCAGCCGTCTCCCTCTTCTCCCGCTCGCGGGCGAGTCCGGCCGCGTCCCGGCGGAACGCCCACGCCATCCTCGGCTCCATCGCGAAGCGGAAGACCCGCTGGACCGGCTTGGTGCACAGGAGCGTGACGACGGTGCCCGCCAGCAGCGTCACGAGGATCTCGCCGAGCGGGCCGTGCAGCCAGGCGTGGTCGAACCAGCCGCCGTACGTCGCGGTCTTCACGACGAAGCCGTGCAGCAGATAGCCGTACAGCGTGCCCGCGCCGAGCGCGGTGAACCACGTCCTTCGCCGTGGCACCCACGCGAAGAAGACGGCGGTCAGCAGCAGCGCACAGGCGAACAGCGCCAGCGTCATGAGCGGGCCGGTCCACCACGGCGCGCCCAGCTTCTGCGCGGCGCTCTCCCGGTAGAACCAGTTGTCGTCCAGCCGCGGCGCGGTCCACCAGCCGACCGCCAGTGCCACCGCCGCCACCGGCACCGACGCGATCCGCACCCACCTGCGGCGCAGCGCGGTGAAGTGCTCGGGTTCCAGCTTCAGGCCCAGCACGAAGAAGGGCAGGAACTGCAGGACGCGCCCCAGGTCCAGCGCGCCCCCGGTGCCCACGGAGACCGAGCCGACCATGGCGATCCCGAGCGCGACCGGCACCGGCCGGCGCACCAGTTTCCACAGGGGGCTGCTCAGGCGCCAGACGAACAGCGCGCACAGGAACCACGTCAGGTACCAGGGGGAGACGAGGTCGAACGGCTCGGGGGAGTGGCCGACGAAACGCCGGAACAGCAGATACGCCGTCTGGAACACGACATACGGGACGGCGATCCCGGTGACCAGGCGCTTCAGCCGGTCGGGGCGCATGTCGAAGCTGCGCGAGAAGTAGCCGGAGATGATGACGAACGCCGGCATGTGGAAGGTGTACACGACGTTGTAGAGGCCTTCGAGGACGCGGCTGTCGCTCTTGAGCGGTGCCCAGCAGTGGCCCGCGGCGACCAGCACGATCGCCAGGTACTTGACGTTGTCGAAGAACGCGTCGCGCGATGCGCCCGGTCTCCCCGCCGGAGGCCGCCGCTCCTGCGCACCGGCCGGGGTACGCGGACCGGGCACCCCGTCCGTCGGCACGCGCGACGGAGGAAGTGCCCTGCGGAAGTGACCGAGAGGCGAAGCGGCGTCGAACATCTGAGGCACCCTAGCCTCGGCTGTGGAATTACGTGAAACCCGCCCAGTCATTCCTCGTCAATGTCTTTGAATGTCCCCTGATTTACATGCACTTGGATCGTCGGTTCACCCGAGATGTCCCAATTCATACCCACTAAATGGGGCATATTGCAGCTCTGTGCGATCAATTCGAATTACCTGCGCACAGGATGTGTGGGGGTGGAAACGGAGTGGCGTAATGACGGGCGGAGTCGGGCCGGTCGCGGTGGCCGAATTACCGGGTGCCGCGTCGCTCGAACCCGTCCGGTATCCGGCGCCCCGCCCCTGATGTATCCCCTACGTTCCGTCATGGGCCGCATAGGGTGCCCCTGTTGGTGGCACGATGGTCCTGGCGGGGGTGCGGGCCGTACCTCCGGGCCGGGAGAGCGGACCGACCTAAGGTGTGATCAGTTGTGGCCATTTCACTGTCTGTGGTGTTGCTGTTGGCGGTCATCCTGGTGGTGCTGATCCGCGGGGGCAACATCAAGGCGGGCCCTGCCATCGTCGCCATACTGTTCGGCTTCTTCCTGGCCTCCACCGGCATGGCCCCCTCCATCACGCGGTTCCTGGACTCGATAGCGCAGTCCATCAACTCGATCAAGTTCTGAGCGGCCCCGGGACGAGCGAAGGCCCAGGGAAGAGGAGAATGTCCTCTCACCTGGGCCTTCGGCATACAGAGCGGGCGACGGGAATCGAACCCGCGTAGCTAGTTTGGAAGACTAGGGCTCTACCATTGAGCTACGCCCGCAAGCGTGCGCCGCAGGTCGGTGACCTCGGCACTGGAGGCATCGTAGCGGGTCGCCGGGCGCCGAGGCCAACGGCTTCCGCTCCGGCGCTCCGGCGGGCCCTCGCGAGCCCCCTCAGGCCCTCCCGTGCGCCGCCCCGGAGAATGCGGCCGACGCGGGCGGCTGGGGCATGTACCCTACGTGTCGCACCAGACGGGGTGTGGCGCAGCTTGGTAGCGCGTCCGCTTTGGGAGCGGAAGGCCGTGGGTTCAAATCCCGCCACCCCGACCACCGGCTCACGACGTCGTGACGATCGGTCGCGATGATCGCCTTTTGGGGCGCTGACCGGCTGCGGTTACTATGCAAGCTGCGCGCCCGTGTGTCCCGGCCCCATGGCCTACGTACTCCTCCGGGCGGCGAATCCGCCGGACCTGTCTGGCTCCGGCAGAAACCAAGAAGTCAGCCACAAGGAGACCGAACCGTGAAGAGCGCCGTGGAGACCCTGAACCCGACCCGGGTTCGGCTCACTGTCGAGGTGCCCTTCGAGGAGCTCAAGGACAGCCTCGACGCGGCGTACAAGAAGATCAACCAGCAGGTCACGGTGAAGGGCTTCCGCAAGGGCAAGATCCCGGCCCGGGTCATCGACCAGCGGTTCGGCCGCGGTGCGGTGCTGGAGGAGGCCGTCAACGACGCGCTCCCGAAGTTCTACACCGAGGCGGTCAACGAGGCCGAGCTGGACCCGCTGGGCCAGCCCGAGGTCGACATCACGGAGCTGAAGGACGGCGAGACGCTGAACTTCACCGCCGAGGTCGACGTCCGCCCCGCCCTGGAGATCCCGGACTACTCCGGCATCGAGGTCGAGGTCGACGCCGTCGAGGTCACCGACGAGGACGTCGAGAAGTCGGTCGAGCAGCTCCGCGAGCGCTTCGCCTCCACCTCCCCGGTCGAGCGCGCCGCCGAGGACGGCGACGTCGTCACCATCGACCTGGAAGCCAAGGTCGACGGCGAGGTGCTGGAGGACGGCATTGCGAACGGCGTCTCCTACACCATCGGCTCCGGCGAGCTGCTCGACGGCATCGACGACGCCGTGAAGGGCCTGGAGGCCGGTGGCGAGGCCACCTTCACCTCCGAGCTGAAGGGCGGCTCCGCGGCCGGCAAGGAGTCCGAGGTCACCGTCAAGGTCACCCAGGTCGCCGCCCGCGAACTCCCCGAGCTGGACGACGACTTCGCGCAGCTCGCCTCCGAGTTCGACACCCTGGACGAGCTGAAGGCCGACAGCCGCAAGCGCCTGGCCAACATGAAGCAGTTCGACCAGGCCACCCAGGCCCAGGAGCGCGTCCTGGAGAAGCTCCTCGAACTGGTCGAGGTCCCGGTCCCCGAGAAGCTGCTCGAGGACGAGGTCAACACCCGCAAGCACAACCTGGAGCACCACCAGCTCGGCCAGATGGGCCTCGACCTGGCGAAGTACCTGGAGATCCAGGGCAAGACCGCCGAGGAGTTCGAGACCGAGACCCGTGAGGCCGCGGTCAAGGGCATCAAGACCCAGTTCGTCCTCGACGAGCTGGTCAAGAAGGAGCAGCTGAACGTCAACCAGGAGGAGCTCACCGAGCACCTCATGCGGCGCGCCGCCTCCTCCGGCATGTCCCCCGACCAGTTCGCCCAGGCCGTCGTCGAGGGTGGCCAGGTGCCGCTCCTGGTCGGCGAGGTCGCCCGCGGCAAGGCCCTGGCCGTCGTGGTCGAGGCCGCCACGGTGAAGGACACCAACGGCGAGATCGTCGACCTGGACGACGAGGACGAGGAGACGGAGACCGAGGCCGCCGAGGCGTCGGAGACCTCCGAGGAGAACGCCGAGGGCTGAGCAGCCCCGCGGCGCCTCTGAAGCGCGTACGACGGGCCCCTGGGACACTTCCGCCCCGGGGGCCCGTTCGTCGTACCTGGGGACTGACCAACCTCAAGGGGCGCGGGGCTGTGTCGATACGCTGCTCCGCCGCGCGGGCGCGACAAGCCACAACGGACCCGCAGCCGCCGACGCACCGCACATCCCACGGCGAGAAGGCACCCGGCACCCGCCGGAGCCGCTACGCCCCCGGCGAACACCGTCATCTGCGGGATTCCCGGGAGGGAGCATCGCGTTAGGGTCCATGAAAGGCAGAACAATGAGACGGCCCGGCGCCGTCGTAAGACGAGCAGGTGGATACGTGACGAATCTGATGCCCTCCGCCGCCGGCGAGCCTTCCATCGGTGGTGGCCTCGGCGACCAGGTCTACAACCGGCTGCTCAACGAGCGGATCATCTTCCTCGGCCAGCAGGTTGACGACGACATCGCCAACAAGATCACCGCACAGCTGCTGCTCCTTGCCGCCGACCCCGACAAGGACATCTACCTGTACATCAACAGCCCCGGCGGCTCGGTGACGGCCGGCATGGCGATCTACGACACCATGCAGTTCATCCCGAACGACGTGGTGACGATCGGGATGGGCATGGCGGCCTCGATGGGCCAGTTCCTGCTCACCGGCGGCACCGCCGGCAAGCGCTTCGCCCTGCCGCACACGGACATCATGATGCACCAGGGCTCCGCGGGCCTGGGCGGTACGGTCTCGGACATCAAGATCCAGGCCCAGTACCTGCTGCGCACCAAGAAGACCATGACGGATCTGACCGCGTTCCACTCCGGACAGAGCGTCGAGACCATCCTCCGCGACGCCGACCGCGACCGCTGGTTCACCCCGGAAGAGGCCAAGGAGTACGGTCTCATTGACGAGATCATCAGGAACGCCTCGGGTGTTCCGGGAGGCGGCGGCACCGGTGCCTGACCGGCCCGGCCACGCCACGCACCGCCGAGACCCCAGCCCCCAGAACGCCACCAGGACGGTGAACCCCATGAGCAACTTCCCCGGAGCCGCCAGCGGCATGTACGAAGGGCCCCGCCCCGACAGCCGCTACGTTGTCCCGCGCTTCGTCGAGCGCACCTCCCAGGGCATCCGCGAGTACGACCCGTACGCGAAGCTCTTCGAGGAGCGCGTGATCTTCCTGGGCGTCCAGATCGACGACGCCTCCGCCAACGACGTCATGGCGCAGCTGCTGTGCCTGGAGTCGATGGACCCGGACCGGGACATCTCGATCTACATCAACAGCCCCGGCGGCGACATGACCGCCCTCACGGCGATCTACGACACGATGCAGTTCGTGAAGCCCGACATCCAGACGGTCTGCATGGGCCAGGCGGCCTCCGCCGCGGCCATCCTGCTCGCCGCCGGAACGCCCGGCAAGCGCATGGCGCTGCCGAACTCGCGCGTGCTGATCCACCAGCCGGCGGGCTCGACCGGCCGCGGCCAGCTCTCCGACCTGGAGATCATCGCCAACGAGTTCACCCGGATGCGTGAGCAGCTGGAGAACATGCTGGCCAAGCACTCGAACCAGCCGATCGAGAAGATCCGCGAGGACATCGAGCGCGACAAGATCCTCACGGCCGAGGAGGCGCTGGAATACGGCCTCGTCGACCAGATCATCTCCACCCGCAAGCTGAACAACGCCGCGGTCCGCTGACGCGGAGCGGCATACTCTGAGCCCCTCTTGGCACCGTGCACGTCAAAGTGAACCCTGCCAAGGGGGGCCCGAACACGGGGCCCGGCAAGGTACCGTCGACATAAGGCAGCACCAGGAGCCGCTGGACTCGAAAGCGTCCGGTCGTCTCCCAGGCGAAGGGGAAGCACACCGTGGCACGCATCGGTGACGGCGGCGATCTGCTCAAGTGCTCGTTCTGCGGCAAGAGCCAGAAGCAGGTCAAGAAGCTCATCGCAGGGCCCGGTGTGTACATCTGCGACGAGTGCATCGATCTCTGCAACGAGATCATCGAGGAGGAGCTCGCGGAGACCAGCGAGGTGCGCTGGGAGGAGCTGCCCAAGCCCCGCGAGATCTACGAGTTCCTGGAGGGCTACGTCGTCGGCCAGGAGGCCGCGAAGAAGGCCCTCTCCGTCGCGGTGTACAACCACTACAAGCGGGTCCAGGCGGGCGAGAACGGCGGCGCGAGCGGCCGTGACGACGCCATCGAGCTGGCGAAGTCCAACATCCTCCTGCTGGGCCCGACGGGCTCCGGCAAGACCCTCCTCGCGCAGACCCTGGCGCGCATGCTCAACGTCCCCTTCGCGATCGCCGACGCCACGGCGCTGACCGAGGCGGGCTACGTGGGCGAAGACGTCGAGAACATCCTGCTGAAGCTGATCCAGGCGGCCGACTACGACGTCAAGAAGGCCGAGACCGGGATCATCTACATCGACGAGATCGACAAGGTCGCCCGCAAGAGCGAGAACCCGTCGATCACGCGCGACGTGTCGGGCGAAGGCGTCCAGCAGGCGCTGCTCAAGATCCTGGAAGGCACCACGGCCTCGGTCCCGCCCCAGGGCGGCCGCAAGCACCCGCACCAGGAGTTCATCCAGATCGACACGACGAACGTGCTGTTCATCGTGGGCGGTGCCTTCGCCGGACTGGAGAAGATCATCGAGGCCCGCGCCGGCGCCAAGGGCATCGGCTTCGGCGCCACGATCCTCTCCAAGCGCGAGCTGGAGTCCAAGGACGTCTTCGAGGACGTCATGCCGGAGGACCTGGTCAAGTTCGGCATGATCCCGGAGTTCATCGGCCGTCTTCCGGTGATCACCTCGGTCCACAACCTCGACCGCGAAGCGCTCCTGAAGATCCTCGTCGAGCCCCGCAACGCGCTGGTCAAGCAGTACCAGCGCCTCTTCGAACTCGACGGCGTGGAGCTGGACTTCGAGCGCGAGGCCCTGGAGGCCATCGCCGACCAGGCCATCCTCCGCCAGACCGGCGCCCGCGGCCTGCGCGCCATCATGGAGGAAGTCCTTCAGGGCGTGATGTACGAGGTCCCGTCCCGCAAGGACGTCGCCCGCGTCGTCATCACCGCCGACGTGGTCCTCTCCAACGTCAACCCGACCCTGATCCCGCGGGATTCGCGGGGGCGGGGATCGGGGGAGCAGAAGTCGGCGTAGGCCGTACTACGCGTACGAGGGGCTCCCGGCGAGAACTACGCCGGGAGCCCCTCTTCTGTCTCCGCGTCTACCGTTCCCCTCGTGGGTCGGGGTCTTCGCCATCTTCGGCGGGCGCCTGGAATCCGGTCGTGTCGAGGGTGCAGTCGAACGGCGCCGGAATGCGGAGCTTCTCGCCGAACGGAACGGTGAGATGGGACGCATATCCCTTGGCGGTCGGCGACCAGTAGACAGTGGCGAGCTCCTCCTGCATGTCGAGCAGGAGGTAGACCGGCACACCTGACTTCCCGTAGCGCTCGACTTTGTCGGTGAGGTTGTCGTCGCGAGTGGAGGGCGAGGTGAGTTCGGCGACGAAGGAGAGACCGTCGCCGTCCAGACGATTGCTTGCTGTCAGGGGTCTTTCGGTGTGCGGCGTGGATGTCGGGACCGTACGCTCGCCTTGGCCGCCGAGCTGAACAGCCGCCCACGCAAAACGCTCGGCTGGGAAACCCCAACCGAGCGCCTCGCTAAGCTGATCGCCGTTTGATCAACACACACTGTGTCGCAACGGCCCCCGAATTCGCCGCTCGACCGGGGCCCTTCGCCGTTGTACCGCAGGCGTCGTCAAGCCTTGACGCGGACATCGTTGCGCAGCTTCGCAGCGATGTCCGCCACATCCTGCATGCTGGATCCCTTGCCACTGGCCAGACCGGCCAGGTCGATCGACATGATGATGGCCATGGTGCTGTGGTCGCCCCAGATGCAGACCGGCACAGTCACGGTCTTCGGCGCCGCGGACGTGGCGCCCTCGGTCGAGATCTGGCTTTCCTGGCACTTCATGATGCCGTTGCTGAAGCCGGACGGCGTGAACTGCTGCGGGGAGCCGACGAGCTTGCCCTTGCTGTCGCTGCTCCCGGTGCTGTTCTGCTTGGCGGACTTGGCCTTCGCCGAGGCGAACATCGCGTCGACCGCCGCCTCGGGATCTTTGATGGTGCCGTACGCGCCCTCGAACATCAGGCTCTGGGCGGTGAAGCCACTCCCCGCCTTGTAGCTGGCCTGGACACCCTGTGCGTTCTGGACGCCGGCCTGCTTGAAGTCGTTCATGTCGTCCGCGCTCACAGAAGAGTCACTCCCGTCGGCGGACTTCGTGTAGGTCCCGTTGATCACCGTCGCGGGCGTGATCAGCTTGTGGGCACCGTCGTCCGCGACGGAACCGCCGCCACCCCCGCCGATCACGAGGTACGCCCCGACCGCGATGGCCGCCACGACCGCCACCGCGCCGATGATGACGGCCGTCTTCTTGCCGCCGCCCCCGGCGGCCGGAGGCTGCGGCACGCCGTACGGCTGCTGCCCGTAGGGGCCCGGCTGCTGGCCGTACGGGTTGGGCTGCGGCTGCACGCCGCCCTGCTGCGGGTAGCCGTAACCGGGCTGCGGCGGAGCCGCCGGCGGGGCCTGCTGGGGGTAGCCGTAGCCGGGCTGCGGAGCCTGTGGCTGCTGGCCGTACGGGCCCGGCTGGCCCGGCTGGCCGTAGGGCCCAGGCTGACCGTACGGACCCGGCTGCCCCGGCTGGCCGTACGGGCCCGGCTGCTGGGGCGGCTGGCCGTACGGGCCCGGCTGGTTGTTGCTCATGGCTGGGTTCCCCCTAAGACGCTTATGTGTTCCAGACATCCTGGACCAGCCAAAGGAAACGCGCGGCACCGGGGTGTGCACCGTTACAGAACAAACGCGTTTCGGGACCACCCCGTGACACCTCTAAACTGACCCCCGTGACCGAGAACGCTCAGCAGCAGCCACCCGCGCCCGACCCCGAACTGCCGACCCAGTACGCGCCGGCCGACGTAGAGGGGCCGCTGTACGAGCGCTGGGTAGAGCGCGGTTACTTCGAGGCGGACGAGAAGAGCGAGAAGCCGCCGTTCACCGTCGTCATCCCGCCGCCCAACGTCACCGGCAGCCTCCACCTGGGCCACGCCTTCGAGCACACGCTCATCGACGCGCTGACGCGCCGCAAGCGCATGCAGGGCTACGAGACGCTGTGGCAGCCGGGCATGGACCACGCCGGCATCGCCACGCAGAACGTCGTCGAGCGCGAGCTGGGCAAGGAAGGGAAGTCCCGGCACGACCTGGGACGGGAGGCCTTCGTCGAGCGCGTCTGGCAGTGGAAGGGCGAGTCCGGCGGCCAGATCAGCGGGCAGATGCGCCGCCTCGGCGACGGCGTCGCGTGGTCGCGCGAGCGCTTCACGATGGACGAGGGGCTCTCGCAGGCCGTCCAGACCATCTTCAAGCGGCTCTACGACGACGAGCTGATCTACCGCGCCGAGCGCATCATCAACTGGTGCCCGCGCTGTCTGACGGCCATCTCGGACATCGAGGTGGAGTACCAGGACGACGATGGCGAGCTGGTCTCCATGACGTACGGCGAGGGGGACGACACCATCGTCGTCGCCACGACCCGTGCCGAGACGATGCTGGGTGACACGGCCGTCGCCGTCCACCCGGAGGACGAGCGGTACAAGCACCTCGTCGGCAAGCTCATCCGGCTCCCGCTGACCGACCGGTCCATCCCGGTCGTCGCCGACGAGCACGTCGACCCCGAGTTCGGCACCGGCGCCGTCAAGGTGACCCCGGCGCACGACCCGAACGACTTCGAGATCGGCCAGCGGCACAACCTGCCGTCCCTCGCCGTGATGGACGAGCACGCCGTCATCACGGTCCACGGCCCCTTCCAGGGCATGGACCGCCTGGAGGCCCGCTCGGCGATCGTCGCCGCGCTGCGCGCCGAGGGCCGGATCGTCGCCGAGAAGCGGCCGTACGCCCACTCCGTCGGCCACTGCTCGCGCTGCAAGACCACCATCGAGCCGCGCCTGTCGATGCAGTGGTGGGTCAAGGTCGGCCCGCTCGCCAAGGCGGCCGGCGACGCCGTCCGCGAGGGCAAGGTCAAGATCCACCCGCAGGAGATGGAGAAGCGGTACTTCGACTGGGTCGACAACCTCCACGACTGGTGCATCTCGCGGCAGTTGTGGTGGGGGCACCGGATCCCGGTCTGGTACGGGCCGAGCGGTGAGGTCGTCTGCGTCGGCCCGAACGAGGAGGCGCCGAGCGGCGAGGGCTGGCACCAGGACACCGACGTCCTCGACACCTGGTTCTCCTCCGGCCTGTGGCCCTTCTCCACCCTGGGCTGGCCCGAACAGACCGAGTCGCTCGCGAAGTTCTACCCGAACTCCGTCCTGGTCACCGGCTACGACATCCTCTTCTTCTGGGTCGCCCGGATGATGATGTTCGGCCTGTACGCGATGGACGGCACCCCGCCGTTCCACACCATCGCCCTGCACGGCATGGTCCGCGACCAGTTCGGCAAGAAGATGTCGAAGTCCTTCGGCAACGCGGTCAACCCGCTGGACTGGATGGACAAGTACGGCTCCGACGCGCTCCGCTTCACGCTCGCGCGCGGTGCCAACCCCGGTGTCGACGTCCCGATCGGCGAGGACTGGGTCCAGGGCTCCCGCAACTTCGCCAACAAGATCTGGAACGCCACCCGCTTCGCGCTGATGAACGGCGCCACGGTGGAAGGCCCGCTGCCGGACGCCTCCGCGATGTCCGCCACGGACCGCTGGATCCTCTCCCGCCTCAACTCGGTCGTCGCCGAAGTCGACGCGTTCTACGAGGACTTCCAGTTCGCCAAGCTCTCCGACGCCCTCTTCCACTTCGCGTGGGACGAGGTCTTCGACTGGTACGTCGAGCTGTCCAAGACCGTCTTCATGGCGGGCGGCGCCCCGGCCGAGGTCAGCAAGCGCGTCCTGGGTGAAGTCCTGGACGTCACCCTGAGGCTTCTGCACCCGGTGGTCCCCTTCGTCACGGAGACCCTCTGGACGACCCTCACCGGCGGCGAGTCGATCGTGATCGCCGACTGGCCGCAAGACAGCGGCTTCCGCGACCGGGCGGCCGAGCAGGAGATCGAGTCGCTCCAGTCGGTCATCACCGAGGTCCGCCGCTTCCGCGCCGACCAGGGCCTCCAGCCCGGCCAGCGCGTCCCGGCCCGCCTGACCCTGGACGGTACGGCCCTGGCGCCGCACGAGGCCGCCATCCGCCAGCTCCTGCGCCTCCAGCCCGAGGGCGACTCCTTCACCGCGACGGCCACCCTCCCGGTCGCCGGCGCCGAGGTCGCGCTGGACCTGTCCGGCACGATCGACGTGGCGGCCGAGCGCAAGCGCCTCGCGAAGGACCTGGCCGCGGCCGAGAAGGAGAAGGCCCAGGCGAACGCCAAGCTCGGCAACGAGGCCTTCCTGGGCAAGGCGCCGGACCACGTGGTGGACAAGATCCGCACCCGCCTGGCCAAGGCGGAGGAGGACATCACGCGGATCACGGCCCAGCTGGAGAAGCTCCCGGCAGCTTGAACGAGTGACTGACTCCGCCGCTGCGGAGGGACGCGGGCCCGGTGTCGAGCAGACGCCGGGCCCGCGGCCGTACCGGCCGCCGCACCCTTTGTCGGTCCCCCTCCGTAGACTGGCCCCGTGAGCGACCACCCGCACGAAGACGACCGGCCCGACCCCCTCGACGGCTTCGACGAACTCGTCGAGGCCGAGACCACGCGCGACCCCGACCTCGCGGTGATCGAGGCCGGCAGCCGCACCCTGCGCACCCAGGGCGGGCAGCCGCAGGCCGAGGTGCCCGGGCGGCCCGAGGACCCGGAGGCCGACCGGGCGCTGCGCGAGGTCGAGACGGAGCTGGCCGGCCGCTGGGGCGAGACCAAGCTGGAGCCCTCGGTCAGCCGTATCTCCGCGCTGATGGACCTGCTCGGCGAGCCGCAGCGCGCGTACCCCTCGATCCACATCACGGGCACGAACGGCAAGACCTCCACGGCCCGCATGATCGAGGCCCTCCTCGGCGCCTTCGAGCTGCGCACCGGCCGCTACACGAGTCCTCACGTGCAGTCGATCACCGAGCGGATCAGCCTGGACGGCGCCCCGATCTCCGCCGAGGGGTTCATCGAGACGTACCGGGACATCACGCCGTACGTCGAGATGGTCGACGCCGCGCAGGAGTACCGGCTGTCCTTCTTCGAGGTGCTCACCGGCATGGCGTACGCCGCCTTCGCGGACGCGCCCGTCGACGTGGCGGTCGTCGAGGTCGGCATGGGCGGCTCCTGGGACGCCACCAACGTCATCGACGGCGACGTCGCCGTGATCACGCCCATCGCCCTGGACCACACGGACCGGCTGGGCGGGACGCCCGCCGAGATCGCCGGTGAGAAGAGCGGGATCATCAAGCAGGGCGCGACGGTGATCCTGGCCCAGCAGCCGGTCGACGCGGCGCAGGTGCTGCTGAAGAAGGCCGTCGAGGTGGACGCCACCGTGGCCCGCGAGGGGCTGGAGTTCGGGGTCGTGGCGCGGCAGGTCGCCGTCGGCGGGCAGCTGCTCACGCTGCGCGGCCTCGGCGGCGAGTACCCCGAGGTGTACCTCCCGCTGCACGGCGCGTACCAGGCGCACAACGCGGCCGTCGCGCTCGCCGCCGTCGAGGCGTTCTTCGGTGTCGGCGCCCAGCGCGCGCAGCCGCTCGACATCGACACCGTCCGCAAGGCCTTCGCGGCCGTGTCCTCCCCGGGCCGTCTGGAGGTCGTACGGCGCTCTCCGACCGTCGTGCTGGACGCCGCGCACAACCCGGCGGGCGCCGAGGCCACGGCGGAGGCCGTGCGGGAGGCGTTCGACTTCACGCGGCTGATCGGTGTCGTGGGCGCGAGCGCCGACAAGAACGTGCGCGGCCTGCTGGAGGCCTTCGAGCCGATCTTCGCCGAGGTCGTCGTCACGCAGAACTCCACCCCGCGGGCCATGGACGCGGACGAGCTGGCCGCGATCGCCGTCGAGGTGTTCGGCGAGGAGCGCGTCCAGGTCGAGCCGCGGCTGCCGGACGCCCTGGAGGCCGCGATCACGCTGGCCGAGGAGGAGGGCGAGTTCGCGGGCGGTGGCGTGCTGGTCACGGGTTCTGTCATCACGGTCGGCGAGGCCCGGCTGCTGCTGGGGAAGGGCTGAGGCTCAAACGATGCGTACGCTGTGCTCCTCGACCTTGATCGGCGAGTTCTTCATCATCGGCTTCGCCGGGCTCGTCGCGATGAAGGACCCGAGCCTGTCGGTGTCGACGGTGTGGCTGGTCAGCGGTATCGCCATGGTGCTGTGCGTGCTGATGTGCGCCATGGTGACCCGGCCGGGCGGGGTGGCCCTCGGCTGGGTGCTTCAGATCGCGCTGATCGCCTCCGGCATCTTCGTCCCGACCATGTACTTCATGGGCGCGGTGTTCGCGGCCCTGTGGTGGGCGTCGGTGCACTTCGGCCGAAAGGTGGACGAGGCGAAGGCCGTGTTCGCCGCCCGGGCGGAGTCCGCCTCCTCTACACCTGACGCTGTGTGACGGGTGCACGGACACGCCCTGTAGCCTCGTCCCACCGCACACGTCAGTCGTAAGGAGCACCTCGTGACCCAGCGCACCCTCGTCCTGCTCAAGCCCGACGCCGTCCGTCGTGGCCTGACCGGCGAGATCATCAGCCGCATCGAGCGCAAGGCCGGCTGGCAGATCACCGCGCTGGAGCTGCGGACCCTGGACCAGGAGACGCTGGAGCAGCACTACGGCGAGCACAAGGGCAAGCCCTTCTACGAGCCGCTGGTCGCGTTCATGTCCTCCGGTCCGGTCGTCGCGCTGATCGTCGAGGGCGAGCGGGTCATCGAGGGCGTGCGCGCGCTCGCCGGTCCGACCGACCCGATCGCCGCCGCGCCGGGCTCCATCCGCGGTGACTACGGTGTGATCGTCCGGGAGAACCTGATCCACGCGTCCGACTCCGAGGAGTCCGCCGAGCGCGAGGTGAAGATCTTCTTCCCGGGCCGGGCGTGACAGGCCGCGCCTGAACGTCGCGAGGAGTTTTCGCTAATTTTTCTGACGGTGTGTCAGCTCGATTCCGGACCGATTCGACGACACCCGACCAGGGGCGGCCGTACATTTCCGGCCGTCCCTTGGCATATGCCTTGCCGATCGGGGGAACGCGTGCCTCCGATGGACCGTCTCCACAGGCGAGGCGGCCCGCCATCTGGTGACAATGGCGGAGACCCTCGCGCAGTGGCCGTGCAGGCGCGTTTACGATGGAAGCCTTCACGTCACAGCACCCGCCTCGCCGACCTGATATGCCCTCAAAAGCACAGGAAGGCCAGATGAATCCGGATGGGGAACTCAATGTCGTTCATCGGCCGTGACATGGCTGTCGACCTCGGGACCGCCAACACGCTGGTGTACGTCAGGGGTCGCGGGATCGTACTGAACGAGCCGTCCGTCGTCGCGATCAACACCAACACGGGTGGGATCCTCGCGGTCGGTGCCGAAGCGAAGAAGATGATCGGCCGGACGCCGGGCAACATCGTGGCCGTCCGCCCGCTGAAGGACGGCGTGATCGCCGACTTCGAGATCACCGAGCGGATGCTCCGCTACTTCATCCTGAAGATCCACAAGCGGCGGTATCTCGCCAGGCCGCGGGTCGTCGTCTGTGTGCCCTCGGGCATCACGGGCGTCGAGCGCCGCGCCGTGATCGAGGCGTCCACCCAGGCCGGCGCCCGCCAGGTGCACATCATCGAGGAGCCCATGGCCGCGGCCATCGGCTCCGGCCTGCCGGTCCACGAGGCCACCGGCAACATGGTGGTGGACATCGGCGGCGGCACCACGGAGGTCGCGGTCATCTCGCTCGGCGGCATCGTCACCGCCCAGTCCATCCGCGTCGCGGGCGACGAGCTGGACAACGCGATCATCCAGTACATCAAGAAGGAGTACAGCCTTCTGCTGGGTGAGCGCACGGCCGAGCAGATCAAGATCACGATCGGTTCGGCGTACGACCTCGACGCCGACGAGCACACCGAAGTGCGCGGCCGGGACCTGGTGTCCGGGCTGCCCAAGACCGTCGTCATCTCGGCCGCCGAGGTCCGCAAGGCGATCGAGGAACCGGTCAACGCGATCGTGGACGCGGTCAAGACGACCCTCGACAAGTGCCCGCCGGAGCTGTCCGGCGACATCATGGACCGAGGAATCGTTCTGACCGGCGGCGGAGCCCTGCTGCGCGGCCTCGACGAGCGGCTGCGCCGGGAGACCGGCATGCCCATCCACATCGCCGAGGACCCGCTGGACAGCGTCGCGCTCGGTTCCGGCAAGTGTGTCGAGGAGTTCGAGGCGCTCCAGCAGGTGCTGGACGCCCAGCCGCGCAGATGACGTAACTCTTCGATTCCGCCGTACGAGACATACTCCTCTCGTACGGCGGATCGTTGATATAGAGGCATAAGCTCCCCTGAACGGGCCCCTTCGGTTTGCGTTTCGCACACCGCCGCAAAGGGGCTTCCGAATTCCTATCGAGGAAGGGCACGGCCGCAGCACGTGAGGGACACGAAAGAGAGCCGGCTGCTCCTGGTCCTGCTGGTCGCCATCGCGTTCGCGCTGATCACGGTGGACATCCGAGGGGGGCGGAATTCCCCCGTCGACGGTGCCCGGCAGGCCGCGGCCACGGTGTTCGGCCCCGTCGAGAACGGCCTGTCCTCGGCCGTCGATCCCGTCGGCAACGCCGTCTCCGCGATCCGTGACTCCGGCACCCGCCACAGCCGCCTGGCCGCCCTGGAGAAGGAGAACGCGGCCCTCAAGGCGAAGCTGGGCAGCGACGACCGCAACCGCAGCCGGCTGAACCAGCTCGACAAGATGCTGAAGATCGCCGGCGAGGGCCAGTACGGCATCAAGGGCGCCCAGGTCATCGCCATAGGGTCGGCCCAGGGCTTCTCCTGGACCGTCACGATCGACGCCGGCGCCAACGACGGCATCAGGCGGGACATGACCGTCCTCAACGGCGACGGACTGGTCGGCCGGGTCACCACCGTCGGCCCGGACACCTCCACCGTCCTGCTCGCCAACGACCCCGACTTCACCGTGGGCACGCGGATGGAGGGCAGCGACGAACTCGGCTTCGCCTCCGGGCAGGGCGACCGCCCGCTGCGCGTCGAACTGCTCGACGGCAAGGCGGAGGTGCACAAGGGCGACCGCCTCGTCACCTTCGGCTCGCAGAACGACCGCCCGTTCGTGCCGGGCGTGCCGGTCGGCGTGGTCTCCCGGGTCGACCCGTCCAACGGCGGCCTGACCCGCACGATCTACGTCACCCCGTACGTCGGCTTCACCAAGCTCGACATCGTCGGTGTGGTCGTCGAGGCCCCGAAGAAGGACCCGCGGGACACCGTGCTCCCGGCCCAGCCCAAGCCGGTTCCGACGCCGACGGTCACCGTCACGGTGACCCCCTCGGCCAACGCGTCCGACTCGACCGGCCAGCAGCACTAGGAGCTGACTTCGCCATGCGCTTCAACCGGATCCTGCTCTCCAGCGCGCTGGTCGTCGTGGCCCTGGTGATCCAGGTGAGCGTCCTCGCCCGCCTGCATCTGCCGGGTGCCGTCCCCGACCTGCTGCTGCTCACCGTCCTCGGCCTCGCCATGGTGTACGGCCATGTCGGCGGCGCCCTCGTCGGCTTCGGCGCCGGCCTGCTCGCCGACCTCGCCCCGCCCGCCGACCACGCCGCCGGCCGCTACGCGCTCGTCCTGTGCGTCACCGGCTACTTCGCCGGGCTGATCAGGCCGGAGAACGGCCGGCTGAAGTCGGCGACCGGCCCGATGGCCGTCGTGGTCGCCGCCGCCGTCGGTTCCACGCTGCTGTACGCGGGCGTGGGCGCCCTGGTCGGCGACACCGCCGCGCGCCACGTCGGCCTGCCCGGCCTGCTGATCTCGGCCGCCCTGTACGACCTGCTGCTCGCCCCGTTCGTGGTCCCCGCCATCATGTGGCTCGCCCGCCGCGCCGACAACGACCCGCTGACCGAGAGCGGCCCCGCCGCCAAGGCCGGGGACGTCACCTCGGGCTGGCTCTCGTCCGGCACCGGGCTGCGCATCGGCAACCAGCGCGGCGGCCTCGGCGTGCTCAAGGCCAAGGCCCGCACCCGCACGACCCGGGTCGGCCGGATCAAGGGGGTCAAGCGGCTGTGAGCGGCGCCGGGTTCACCCGAACGAGTCAGCTTTCGCGGAACGTGCGTTCACAGACTGATCGTTCATCATTCGTACGCGTACCCGCATTTGTGCTCTGAGAGGGGGAGGCAGCCGCAGTGACCAACATCCCCGAGACCGGTCGGACCCCACGGGTCCAGATCCGGCTCGTCGTGATCCAGATCCTTGTCCTCTCCCTCCTCGGCACGCTCGGCGGCCGCCTGTGGTACCTCCAGATCCGCGAGGGCGCCCAGTACCAGAAGGAGGCGTCCGGCAACCACGTCCAGCAGGTCGTGGACCCCGCCGTGCGCGGCGACATCCTGGACGCCCGGGGCGTGCCCCTCGCCGACAACGAGACCCGCCTGGTCGTCTCCGCCTCCCGCACCGACCTGCTCAAGCAGCCGCACGACGGCAAGGCCGTCCTCACCAAGCTGGCCGGCGTCCTCGGCATGAAGCCCGAGGAGGTCATGCAGAAGGTCCGGCTGTGCGACGCCAAGACCCCCCAGCCGTGCTGGAACGGCTCGCCGTACCAGCCGATCCCGATCACCGACAAGGCCACGCCCCGGCAGGCCCTGCAGATCCGCGAGGCCTCCGAGGACTACCCCGGCATCAGCGCCGAACCCGAGGCCGTGCGCAGCTACCCCGGCCCGGGCAACTCCAACACCGCCCAGGTGCTCGGCTATCTCTCGCCCGTCACCGACGCCGAGATCCAGCAGGCCAAGAACAGCGAATCGCCCTACCTGCGCTCCGACATGGTCGGCCGCTCCGGCCTGGAGCGGGAGTACGACAAGGAACTGCGCGGCAAGGCAGGCGTGACCCGCTACGAGGTGGACAACCTCGGCCGGGTCATCGGCAAGGCCAAGGCCACGCCCGCCGAGTCGGGTTCCAACCTGGTCACCAGCGTCGACTCCCGGGTGCAGCGCGTCGCCGAGTACGAGCTGGACAATGCCATGAAGGCCGCCCGCCAGCAGTTCGACAAGAACACCGGCGAGAACTACAAGGCCGACTCCGGCGCCGTCGTCGTCATGGAAGCCAAGACCGGCCGGATCGTCGCCATGGCCTCGGCGCCGACGTACGACCCGAACGTGTGGGTGGGCGGCATCTCCGCAAAGGACTACAAGGCCCTCACCGGCAAGGACTCCGACTACCCGCTGCTCAACCGGGCCATACAGGGCCAGGCGGCCCCCGGTTCTACGTTCAAGGTGGTCTCCACGGCCGCCGCGGTCCAGGCCGGCTATGCCTGGGACGGCGGCTACCCCTGCACCAGCTCCTACTCGGTCGGCGGCCAGGTCTTCAAGAACTTCGAGGGCGAGAACTTCGGCCCGATCTCCCTCGGCCGCGCCCTGGAGGTCTCCTGCGACACCGTCTTCTACGGCCTCGGCGACAACGAGTGGAAGAAGGACGGCGGCATCAACCCCAAGAAGGGCCAGCCGAAGGACTGGTTCTTCAAGACGGCCCACCAGTTCGGCCTCGGCAAGCAGACCGGCGTCGACCTGCCCAACGAGGTCACCGGCCGTGTCCCCGACCGCCAGTGGAAGCTCGACTACTGGAAGGCCAACAAGGACACCTGGTGCAAGTACGGCAAGAAAGACGGCAGTTACGTCCAGAGGATCTATTACGAGAACTGCCTCGAGGGCAACAAGATGCGCGAGGGCGACGAGATCAACTACTCCATCGGCCAGGGCGACACGCTCGTCACGCCGATCCAGGAGGCGATGATCTACGGCGCCGTCGCCAACGGCGGCACCGAGTACGTCCCGACCATCGGCAAGGCGGTCATCAGCCCCGACGGCAAGACCGTCCAGGAGATCAAGCCCAAGGTGGCCCGCAAGCTCCCGGTCTCCCAGGCCACGCTCAAGGGCATGAACGACGCCTTCGCGGGCGTCATCACGCGCGGTACGGCGGCGTGGAAGTTCAACGGCTGGCCGCAGAACAAGATCCAGCTGCACGGCAAGACCGGTACCGCCGAGGTCTACGGCAAGCAGACCACCGGCTGGCTGGCCACGTACTCCAAGGACTACACGGTGATCATGACGATCTCCCAGGCCGGCACGGGTTCGGGAGCCGCCGGTGAGGCCGTGCGCAACATCTACAGCGCGCTCTACGGCGTCCAGGGCGACGGTTCCATCGACACCAAGAAGGCGCTGCTGCCCCAGCCGCAGACGACCCTGCCGAAGGTGCGCCCGGACGGCACGATCGCCGCCCCGAAGGTCACCGGCGACCCGGGCAAGGACGCCGAGGCCTCGCAGCAGAACAACCCGAGCAACGGCACCGACCAGCAGCCCGCCACCTCGCCCTCGCCCACCACGGGCAACCGCAACACCCGCAGGCGGCCACGACGGGTACCGAAGCGGGGAAGCCGGAGGATGCCCGCATGACCGTCAACAGCTTCTCCGTCTCCGGGTACGGCCCGGCGCGGGCCGGCTGGACCAGGCTCTTCGCCCGCGACTCGCTGGCCCGCCGGCTGGACTGGCCGATACTCCTCGCCGCGCTCGCGCTGTCCCTGCTGGGCTCTCTGCTGGTGTTCTCGGCGACCCGCAACCGCACGGAGATCAACCAGGGCGACCCGTACTACTTCCTGGTCCGGCATCTGATGAACCTCGGCATCGGGTTCGCCCTGATGACCGGCACGATCTGGCTGGGCCACCGCGCCCTGCGCAACGCCGTGCCGGTCCTCTACGGCCTGTCGGTCCTGCTGGCGCTCGTGGTGCTCACCCCGCTCGGCGCCACCATCAACGGCCAGCGCAACTGGATCGTGGTCGGCGGCTTCTCGATCCAGCCCGCCGAGTTCCTCAAGGTCGCGATCATCCTCGGCATGGCGATGATGCTGGCCACGCGGGTGGACGCGGGCGACAAGCCGTACCCGGACCACCGCACCGTGGCCCAGTCCCTGGGCCTCGCCGCCGTGCCGTGCATGATTCTGCTGCTGATGCCGGACCTCGGCTCGGTGCTGGCCATGGTGGCCATCATCCTGGGCATCCTGCTGGCCTCCGGCGCCTCGAACCGCTGGGTGTTCGGCCTGCTCACCGTCGGCGTGGTGGGCTGCGTCGCCATCTGGCAGCTGCACATCCTGGACCAGTACCAGATCAACCGCTTCGCGGCCTTCGCCAACCCGAACCTGGACCCGGCGGGCGTGGGCTACAACACCAACCAGGCGCGGATCGCCATCGGTTCGGGCGGTCTGACCGGGCAGGGTCTCTTCCACGGCTCGCAGACCACCGGCCAGTTCGTGCCCGAGCAGCAGACGGACTTCGTCTTCACGGTCGCGGGGGAGGAGCTGGGCTTCCTCGGCGCGGGCCTGATCATCGCCCTGGTGGGGCTGATCCTGTGGCGGGCCTGCCGCATCGCCCGCGACTCGACGGAGCTGTACGGCACGGTGGTGGCCGCCGGGATCGTCGCCTGGTTCGCCTTCCAGTCCTTCGAGAACATCGGCATGACCCTCGGCATCATGCCGGTCACCGGCCTGCCGCTGCCGTTCGTGTCGTACGGCGGCTCGTCGATGTTCGCCGTCTGGGTGGCTGTCGGGCTGCTCCAGTCGATCAAGGTGCAGAGACCCATGTCGGCGTGAGGTCGTTTTCCGGGTGGATGACGGGAGTTTTCCCGCCATTCACCCGGGGCGGCCCCTGCCGCTTCGGCCCGTGCCGCACTAGATTCGGTCCATGGCGGATGCGAAACGCGAGATCGAGCGCAAGTACGAATCCGACGACAGCGGGCTGCCCGACCTGACCGGCGTCGGCGGGGTGGCTGCCGTGCTCGACAAAGGCGTGGTCGACCTCGACGCCACCTACTACGACACCGTCGACGAACGCCTGGCCGCCGCCTCCCTCACCCTGCGCCGCCGCACCGGCGGCTCGGATGCCGGCTGGCATCTGAAGCTCCCGGTCGCTCCCGGGGTCCGCGACGAGATCCGCGCCCCGCTCTCCGACACCGTCCCGGAGGAGCTGGCCGCCCTGGTCCGTTCCCGGGTCAGGGACGCCGAGCTGATCCCCCTGGTCCGCCTCCGCTCCGCACGCGACGTCCGGCATCTGCTCGACGCCGACGGCCTCCTGCTGGCCGAGGCGAGCGTCGACTCCGTGACCGCACAGCGGCTCACCGGCAAGGGCGGGGCCGCCCAGTGGACCGAGATCGAGGTGGAGCTGGCCGACGACGGCGACCCCGCCTTCCTGGACCTGGTGGAGAAGCGGCTGCGCAGGGCCGGCGTACACCCCTCGACGTCACCGTCGAAGCTCGCCCGCGCCCTGGAACAGACCTCGGGCCGGAAGCACCACAGGAAGAGCCGGGCCGGACAGCGGAGCAAGGCCGCACGATCGCCGGTGACGGCCGGCGACCACGTCCTCGCCTACCTCCGCGCCCAGCGGGACGTACTGGTCGAGCTGGACCCCGCCGTCCGCCGTGACGTGCCCGACTCGGTGCACCGTATGCGGGTCGCCACCCGCCGTGCCCGCAGCACCCTGCGCAGCTTCCGCTCGGTCCTCGACCGGAGCATCACCGACACCATTGGCGTGGAGCTGAAATGGCTCGCGGGCGAACTGGGCGTCGACCGCGACCAGGAGGTGCTGGCCGACCGCCTGACGACCGCCCTCGACGCCCTCCCGCCCGAGCTCGTCACCGGCCCGGTCCGCGCCCGCCTCGCCTCCTGGGCCGAGGCCCGGCACGGCAGCGCGCACGGCCATCTCACCGGCGTCCTGGACTCCCGCCGCCACCTGACCCTGCTGGACAGCCTGGACACCCTCCTCGCCACCCCACCCCTGCGCCCCGCAGCCGGCAAGCCGCCGCAGAAGGTGCTCGACAAGGCCGTACGCAAGGATCTCGCGACCCTGTCGGACCTGATCGGGCAGGCGCTCGACGCCCCGCCCGGCGAGGCGCGCGACATCGCCGTGCACGAGGCCCGCAAGAAGGCCAAGCGCACCCGGTACGCGGCCGAGGCGGCCACCGAGGCCCTCGGCACGCCGGCCCGCGCCCTCACCAGGGACATGAAGTCCCTCACGACCCTCCTCGGCGAGCACCAGGACAGCGTCATGGCCCGCCGGACGCTGCGCGAGCTGGCCGCGGCGGCGCACGGAGCGGGGGAGAGCGGGTTCACGTACGGGCTGCTGTACGGCAGGGAGGAGGCGCGGGCGGCGGCCGCGGAGGCGGAGCTGCCCGGCCTGTGGGGCGAGATCACGTACGGAGTCTCCGGCTGAGCGTTCGGGGAGGCCGACCGGCCGGGTTACGCTTGATGGTCACCCCTGTCAGCTCACAAAGGTTCCCCCGATGTCTGTCGAGTCGGTGTTCCCGCAGCTCGAAGCCCTGCTCCCGCATGTGCAGAAGCCGATCCAGTACGTGGGCGGCGAGCTGAACTCCACCGTCAAGGAGTGGGACAGCTGCGACGTCCGCTGGGCGCTCATGTACCCGGACGCGTACGAGGTCGGTCTGCCCAACCAGGGCGTCATGATCCTCTACGAGGTCCTCAACGAGCAGGACGGCGTCCTCGCCGAGCGCACGTACAGCGTGTGGCCGGACCTGGAGGCGCTGATGCGCGAGCACCGCGTCCCGCAGTTCACGGTCGACAGCCACCGGCCGGTGAAGGCCTTCGACGTGTTCGGCCTGTCCTTCTCCACGGAGCTGGGCTACACCAACATGCTGACGGCGCTGGACCTGGCGGGCATCCCGCTGGAGTCCAAGGACCGCACCGTCGACGACCCGATCGTCCTCGCGGGCGGCCACGCGGCCTTCAACCCCGAGCCGATCGCGGACTTCATCGACGCGGCGATCATCGGCGACGGCGAGCAGGCCGTCCTCGACATGACGAAGATCATCCGTCAGTGGAAGGCGGAGGGCCGCCCGGGCGGCCGCGAGGAGGTCCTCTTCCGCCTCGCGAAGACCGGAGCGGTCTACATCCCGGCGTTCTACGACGTCGAGTACCTCCCGGACGGCCGCATCGCCCGCGTGGTCCCGAACAGGAGCGGTGTCCCCTGGCGCGTGTCGAAGCACACCGTCATGGACCTCGACGAGTGGCCGTACCCCAAGCAGCCCCTCGTCCCCCTGGCCGAGACGGTCCACGAGCGCATGTCGGTCGAGATCTTCCGCGGCTGCACGCGCGGCTGCCGCTTCTGCCAGGCGGGCATGATCACCCGCCCGGTGCGCGAGCGCTCGATCACGGGCATCGGCGACATGGTCGACAAGGGCCTGAAGGCGACGGGCTTCGAGGAGGTGGGGCTCCTCTCCCTCTCCTCCGCGGACCACTCGGAGATCGGCGACATCGCCAAGGGCCTGGCGGACCGCTACACGGACGACAAGATCGGCCTCTCGCTCCCCTCCACCCGGGTCGACGCCTTCAACGTCGACCTGGCGAACGAGCTGACCCGCAACGGCCGCCGCTCCGGCCTGACCTTCGCCCCCGAGGGCGGCTCGGAGCGCATGCGCAAGGTCATCAACAAGATGGTCTCGGAAGAGGACCTCATCCGGACGGTCGCGACGGCCTACGGCAACGGCTGGCGCCAGGTGAAGCTCTACTTCATGTGCGGCCTGCCCACCGAGACCGACGACGACGTCCTCCAGATCGCCGACATGGCGACGCACGTCATCCAGAAGGGCCGCGAGGTCTCGGGCTCGAACGACATCCGCTGCACGGTCTCGATCGGCGGCTTCGTCCCCAAGCCCCACACGCCGTTCCAGTGGGCCCCGCAGCTCTCCGCGGAGGAGACGGACGCCCGCCTGGCCAAGCTCCGCGACAAGATCCGCGGCGACAAGAAGTACGGCCGCTCGATCGGCTTCCGCTACCACGACGGCAAGCCGGGCATCGTCGAAGGCCTCCTGTCCCGCGGTGACCGCCGCATCGGCGCCGTGATCCGCGCGGTCTACGACGACGGCGGCCGCTTCGACGGCTGGCGCGAGCACTTCTCCTACGACCGCTGGATGGCCTGCGCCGACAAGGCCCTGGTCCCCTTCGGCGTCGACGTCGACTGGTACACGACGCGCGAGCGCTCCTACGAGGAAGTCCTCCCCTGGGACCACCTCGACTCCGGCCTGGACAAGGACTGGCTCTGGGAGGACTGGCAGGACGCCCTCGACGAGACAGAGGTCGACGACTGCCGCTGGACCCCGTGCTTCGACTGCGGCGTCTGCCCGCAGATGGACACCCACATCCAGATCGGCCCGACGGGCAAGAAGCTGCTGCCTCTGACGGTCAAGAACGCGGGTCCGACACCGACGGCGAGTGGTCACGCGCACTGAGGTGGGCGAGGCACTCGATCGGGTGATGAGGCGCTGGCGGAAGTGAGCGAGGAGGAGGTGGCTGCGGCGTTGGCTGCGGTTGCTGCCTCGCGCCCCCGCCTGCTGGCGCCGTCGACTTCCCTCCGGACGCCACTGCCCCGCCCTGGAGGCGCCTCACAGATCGTCTCCGAGGTGGAGTGGACGTGAACCTGCTGAACACCTCGCCGCGAGGGCGCTGGGTGGGACGAGGGGCAAGCTGTAAGAGGGCTGAGTCGGCCTCCGTCCACTCGGCCTCAACTGCGTACTGGATGCGGTCAGTTGCTGACTTCTTCCTCGTTCGCTTCGCCATGACCGGCACCGTAGGGTTTGGGTCCGTTGGTGAATGCCCGCAGACGGACACCCACATCCAGATCGGCCCGACGCCGGCGGCGAGCGGGCACGTGCACTGAGGCGCGACTGCGTGATCGGTCGCGCCCTCTTCCCTGGTCGGTCTGATCGAGGGGGAGGGCTCGCTGCGTGCCGAGCGTGGTCCTGGTCCGATCTCCGCCGCGCGGGCTCAGGAGGCCGAGGGCGGCGATCACGGCGGAGACACCACCAGTGAAGCGCTCTCCCGACCCGTCGGCAGTCCCGCCGAACCGAGCGTGACACCGCGGCGACGGCCGGCGGGGTGGTCCAGGCGTCGAGCGCGGCAAGGGCCGTTCCGGGTCCGGACACCTTGACCGGAGTGCGGCGGTCGGTCGCGCTCAGCCATTTCGGCAGCTGGGGCCCGCGAGGGAGCCCCAGGGCGCCGGAGACGGCGAGGAACAGCCGCGGAGGGGCCGGCACGCTCGCTGCCGATTGCCTCGGCCACGGCTGCGGCGGCCTCCGCCGCGAAGCGGATCCGGCCCTCGGCGGTCGTGGGCGGCCACGGCGCGACCAGGACCGCGTTCCAGGGCCCGGATCGAGGTGAGCGGTTCCCCCGAGTGGGTGAAATCGCGTAAGTTGTCCCGATTAGGATGATTTACGGAGACGGATCGCCGTAGGTGCGCATCCGAGACCCATGCGGCCCAGCGGGCGAGCGGAGGTGACTGTCGACCGTGGTCGATTCCAGAGGCGGCGATGCGCATGACACCGTCCCGTCCATGCCCGGCTCCTCCCGCCCGTCGCACCAGCCGCAGGGCCCGGGGACCGTGCAGGCCGTACGCCCCGCTGAGCGGCCCCTGCTGCGGATGCGGCTGCTCGACGCCGTGGACAAGGACCGGCGCGATGCCGATGTGCTGCTGACCTCGCTCCAGCAGGCGGTGGCCGAGGTGCGCGGCCTGGGTGGCATGGTCCATCTCCCGGGCGGCGGCATGAGCGGCATCCTCTACCTGGTCGCCGACAGCGGCCTGCCGGAGTCGATGGTCCGGCCCTGGCTGATCATCCCGGCACGGGGCACGGCGCCGCCCAGCAGGGCCGCCCGCGAGGACACCACCGCCTGGCAGCCCGACCTGGCCCCGCCCGACCCGGTGCCGGGCCGGGACCCCGCCGCCCTGTGGCCTTCCCACGTCCCCGCCGGCATCGCTCACCTGGCCGTTCCCGTTCCGGGCAGCCGACGACGGGGTGCGCTCTCGGTCCTCTTCGCCCCGGGCGACGGGCCCGGCGCGGCGGAGTGCGCCTTTCTGGGCGAGGTGGCGGCATGGATGTCCGAGAGGCTCCGGTCGTCCGGGATCCTCACTCCGTCCTCCACCGTGTTGCGCGCCCTGGAGGGCGGGGCGGGACTGCCGGAGACCTCCCCGTGGGGCGCCGAAGGGGAGGCCTCCCCGTGGGACACCGGGCGGGAGGCACCCCCGTGGGACGCGGAAGGGATGCAGTCCCTCACGTACACCTGGGACTTGCGCACCGGCAGGCTGACCTCCGACCGACCCGTCGTGGAGGTGCTGCCCGGCATCGATCCGGAGGTGATGGCCGGTGGCATCGAGGCGTGGGCGGAGCTGATCCACCCGGACGACCTGCCGGGGGCCGTCAGCGGCTTCGACAGGGGCATCCAGTTCCGCGGCGGCTTCCAGGACGAGTACCGCATCCGGCGTCAGGACGGCACGTACCTCTGGATCGAGGCCCGCGCCCGGACGCTCACGGACGACGAGGGGACACCGGTGAAGGTGATCGGCACCCTCCGGGACACCAGCGCGACGCACACCGCCGCCGAGTCGGTGGGGCGGGCGCTGCGGCACATGAGCGACGGCTTCGTCTCGCTGGACACGGACTGGCGCGTCGGATTTCTCAACCAGGCCGCCGAGCGGCTCTTCGGCGCCGCGGGAGACGTGGCCGGAGCCCTGCTCTGGGACATTCCCGCGCTGCACGCCGTGCCGGGGCTGGAGCGACGGTGCCGGGCCACGGCTGCCGAAAGCCGGCCGGCCGGATTCGACGTACCGGGGCCGGACGGGGCGTCCTGGTACCACCTGCGGCTGGTGCCGGTGCCGCAGGGCCTGACGCTCTACATCACCGACACCACCGAGCGGCACCTGCGGGAGATCGAGCGGGCGGCGGCGGAGCGGGCGGCGGCGGAGCGGGCGGCCCTGGTGCAGGGGCTCACCCGGGAGCTGGCCGAGGCCGTGACGGCCCAGGACGTGATGGCGGCGGTGGCCGACGGCGTGATGACACCCCTCGGGGCCACCGGACTCGTCATGCTGGGCGTGGTCGGCGACCGGCTGACCGTGGTCGGCTCCCGGGGATATCCCGAGCGCTTCACCCGACGGCTGGACGGGCTGTGGGCGGTGCGGGACACCACCGGTCCGGTGGGGGACGCCCTGCGCACCCGCACCACCCTCTTCGTCTCCTCCCCGGAGGAGCTCCTGAAGCGATACCCGAAGACCGAGATGCTGATCCGGGAGGGCGGCAAGCAGGCGTGGGCCTTTCTGCCGCTGGCGGTGTCGGGGCGCGAGATCGGCGCGGCGGTGCTCTCCTTCAGCCGGCCGCGGGTGCTGGACGACGACGAGCGGACGCTGCTGACCGCGCTCAGCGGGCTGATCGCGCAGTCCCTGGAGCGGGCCGGGCTCTATGACGAGGCGACGACCCGGGCCCGTACCCTCCAGCGCAGCCTGCTGCCGCGGGCACTGCCCGAGCTGCCCGAGGTGACGACGGCGGCGCGCTACCAGCCGGCCAAACAGGGGGCCGACGTCGGCGGCGACTGGTACGACGTGATCCCGCTGTCCGCGGCCCGGGTGGCGCTCGTGATCGGCGATGTCATGGGCCACGGCATGGCCGAGGCCGCCACGATGGGCGGGCTCCGTACGGCCGTGCGCACCCTTTCGGAGCTGGAGCTGCCGCCCGACGAGATCCTCGGTCACCTCAACGACATCGTCGGCGACCTGGGCAACGACGCCTTCGCGACCTGCCTGTACGGCATCTACGACCCGGTGAGCCGGCGGCTGTCGTACGCCGGTGCCGGTCATCCGCCCCCGGCGGTGGCCCACCCCGACGGCTCCGTCACCTTCCTGCCCATGACCCCGGACCCGCCGCTGGGGGTGGCCGCTCCGCCCTTCGAGACCCACGAGACCCTGCTGCCCGCCGACAGCCTGCTCGCCCTCTACAGCGACGGCCTGGTCGAGAGCAAGGACCGGGACCTCACGACCGGCATGGGCCGGCTCGCCGAGCTCCTCTCCCAGTCCGTGCACGCCCTGCCGGCCTCACGGGCGGACGCGTCCGCCCTGGACGCCCTCTGTGCCTCCCTCACCTCCGCTCTCCTCCCCGCCCAGGGCGCGCTGGTGGACGACGCCGCCCTGCTGCTGGCCCGCACCCACCCGCTGGACGCGGAGAACGTCGCGGAGTGGCCGTTGCCGGAGGACCCGATGGCGGCGGGCCAGGCCCGTGAGCTGGTCCGCGCCCAGCTCGCCGACTGGGGCCTGGCCGACGAGGACCTGATCATGACCACCGAACTCCTGGTCAGCGAGCTGGTCGGGAACGTCGTCCGGCACGCCTGCGGCCCCGTCCGGCTGCGCATGCTCCGCAGCCGCGCACTGATCTGCGAGGTCTCCGACGCCAGCCTGACCACGCCGCACATCCGCCACACCTCCGCCACCGACGAGGGCGGCCGGGGCCTGCAGCTCATCTCCGCACTCTGCCGGCGCTGGGGCACCCGGCACACCCGGACCGGCAAGTCCATCTGGACCGAACAGCCGCTCCCCGCGGCTCCGGCCTGACGACCCGTTCGGACCCCTGCCGTCACACCGGTGATTCACCTGAAATGCCGGTTATCGGGGCTGTCGGTACGTTCGTCGCAGATCGGTCGCCCGGCCGACGTCCGTGCGACAGAGAGAAGTGACATGTCTCCGCGTACCTTTGCTGTGGTCGGCACCGGAGTGGGCGTGACCGTCCTCGTGGCCGCCGGCATCCCCTACGCCTCGGCCGACGGAACCGCCCCGAGGGCCTCTGCCGCCCACCACGCGGTCCGGTCCGTGCACCGGGCCGCCCCTCCCGCGGCTCCCGCGGTTCTCGCAGGCGGCAGGGGAGCAGGCGGAGAGAAGGGCGAGGGCCGCGACGGCGGAGGACGCGACCACGGCCGTGACGGAGGCGATCGCGGCCGTGAGCGAGGCGGAAAGATCTTCTTCAACGAACGTACGTACTCCGCCCTTGCCGAGGGCTGCATCACCGTGAGCGGCTCCAGCAGCTTCAGCATCTTCAACGACAGCCGCCGGACCGTCGAGGTCTTCCGCGGCTATACCTGTGACGGCGGTGCTCCGGTCACCACCGTGGGTCCCCACGGCGAGACCTACGGCGAGGTGACCCGCGGCGACCACGGAGGCGTCTTCGGTGACGAGGGCCTGTTCGGCCGCGGGGGCGTCTTCGGCGCCGGGGGGGTGTTCGGCGAGGACGGGGTGGTGGGCAGCTTCCGGGTGGTCGGTCACCACGGCGAGTGGTGACGACACGCCCGTGCGGCGTGTGGTGACGCGCAGCGAGGTGAGCCCGGCCTGAGCGGCACGGGCAGCTGTTGCGGAGGGGAGCCGCCCGGCGGTGCAATCAAGTGTGAGGCACTTCGGCGGCGCCGTGCCGGCCGACCGACCCGCTCCCGGGACAGGGCCCGGCCGCAAGGGGCTCAAGAACGACGCCCTCGGCATGTTCTCCTCCGTGGCCATGGGGCTCGCCTCGACCGGTCCCGCGTACAGCCTGGCCGCCACGCTGGGCGTCATCGTGGCCGGGGTCGGACTGCAGGCCCCGATCGTCACGATGCTGGCGTTCATACCGATGCTGCTGGTCGCGTACGCCTTCCGGGAGCTCAACGCGAGCAACGCCGACTGTGGCACCACCTTCACCTGGGCCACCCGGGCCTTCGGACCACGCGTCGGCTGGATGGGCGGCTGGGGCATCGTCGTCGCCGACGTCATCGTCATGGCGAACCTCGCCCAGATCGCCGCCGCCTACGGCTTCCGGCTGGTGGGCCTGCACGGCCTGGCGGACAACCGGCTGTGGACCACCGTGGCGGGGATCGTCTGGATCGCCGTACTGACCGTGATCTGCTACGTCGGCATCGAGTTCTCGGCGGCCGTCCAGCGCTGGCTGCTGTGCCTGGAAGTCGTGGTGCTGATCGTCTTCGCCGTCGCCGCGCTGGTCAGGGTCTACACCGCTCCGCCCGCGACGGCGATCCATGTCTCGGCCTCCTGGTTCAACCCCTTCGAGGTGACCTCGGTGAAGGCCCTCACCTCGGGCATTCTCGCCGGGGTCTTCATCTACTGGGGCTGGGACACCGCGTTCTCGGTCAACGAGGAGACCGTCGACAGCACGCGCATCCCCGGACGCGCCGCGGTCATGTCCACCGTGCTGCTCCTGATCATGTACGGGCTGGTGTCCACGTCGGTGCAGGCGTTCGCCGGAGTCGGCACCTCGGGCATCGGGCTCGGCAACACCGACAACTCGGACGACGTGCTGTCGGGGCTGGGGGAAGCCGTGTTCGGCAGCCACGGCACGGGGCTGCTCCTGTCGCGGCTGCTGATCCTCATGGTGCTCACCTCCGCCCTGGCCTCCGCCGAGACCACCATCCTGCCCCTGGCCAGGACCGTCTTCTCCATGGCCGTCCACAAGACGGTCCCCTCCCGGTTCGCCCGGATCCACCGCAGGTTCCTCACCCCGACCTGGGGCACCCTCGGCATGGGCGCGGTCTCGATCGCCCTGTTCGTGCTGCTGTCGTCGTTCAGCCGGAACGTCCTGGCCGACTCGATCGACTCGGTCGGTCTCGCGATCGCGTTCCAGTACGGGGTGACCGGCTTCGCCTGCCTCTGGTACCACCGCAAGATCCTCGCCCGCAGCGCCCGCGACCTGGTCTTCAAGGGCGTACTGCCCGGGCTCGGCGGCCTGATGATGGCCCTGCTGTTCCTGTACGCGGCCTTCGTCGTCTACGCGGACCCCGAGTACGGCACGACCGCCGTCGACCTGCCGCTGATCGGCAGGACGGGCGGGGTCACCGTCCTCGGTCTGGGCGCCCTGCTGGTCGGTGTCCTGCTGATGCCGGCGGTCACCCGTGGCTACGGCGTGGCCCTCAAGCTCCAGCGGGGCCTGCTGCCGCGCCGTCTGCCCCGGCACGCCGCCGTCGAGTCGGCGAGCCGCTACGTGCCCGCCGACAACAGGTCCGGGGTGGGCGGTGACTGGTACGACGTCATTCCCCTGTCGGGCACCCGGGTCGGCCTGGTCGTCGGGGACGTGCTCGGTCACGGCCTGGGCGCCGCGGCCACCATGGGCCGGCTGCGGACGGGGGTGCGCGTGCTGGCCCGGCTGGACCTGAGCCCGGACGAGCTGCTGTCCCGCCTGACCGACCTGGTCGAGCAGACCGCGCAGGACGCCGGGGCAGGCCGCCGGGGCCCGGGCCGCCGGATGCCGCACGTCGACGCGGCCCTGGGCGTGAGCTGCCTGTACGCGGTGTACGACCCCGTCTCGGGCACATGCCGTGTCGCGCGGGCCGGGGAGCCGGTGGGGCTGGCCGTCGTCCCGCCGCCCACCGGCGTCGTCGACTGTCCGGAGCTGCCGCTCGGGCCGCCGCTGGGCATCGGCGGCCTGCCGTACCAGAGCACGGAACTGGACCTGGAGCCGGGCAGTCTCCTCGCCCTCTTCACGGAGGGCCTGCTCCAGGCGGCCGACGGCCGTGACGCCGGGCTCGCCCAGCTGCGCCGCGTCCTGGCCGGCGGCCGGGGATCCCTGGAGGAGCAGTGCGACAGGGCGGTGGCCCGCCTGCTGCCTGGGCCCGCTGACGTGGACGCGACGCTTCTCATGGTCCGCACGCGCCTGCTCGACCGGAACCAGCACGCCGAATGGGCGGTGCTCCCGGAACCGGCGGCGGTGGCCACCATCCGCACCGCCGTCAGCAAGCAGCTCGGCGACTGGGGGCTGGACGATCTGGCGTTCACCACCGAGCTCATCGTCAGTGAGCTGGTCACCAACGCCATCCGCTACGTCGGCGGTCCGATCCAGGTACGCCTGATCCGCGACCGGACCCTGATCTGCGAGGTCTCCGACACCGGCCACACCTCGCCCAATCTGCGGCACGCCGCGAGCGACGACGAGGGCGGCCGGGGCCTGTTCATCATCGCCCAGATGACCCACCACTGGGGCACCCGCTACACCTCCACCGGCAAGACGATCTGGACCGAGCAGGACCTGCGACCGGGCGACGTCCCCTGACCGCGTCCGCCAACCGGCCGGAGAAAAAGCAATTCTGAATGCCAATCGGAGAAGTGCGCGCCCGCACTGCTGTGTCACCGGTCCGGCCGCACGGCGGTGACCTGGAGGATCGTCCGGCAGTTACGGCTTCGGCCGACGAACCGGACTGCCGCAGGGCCGACCACTGCCGCTCGGGGCCCGGTGCACGAGGAGGGCGAGCATGGCGTACACCCGTAAGAACGTCAACAGGCTGACCCGCTCCGAGCGACAGCGGTTCGTGAGCGCTCTGCTGGAGATCAAACGCCGCGGAGAATACGACGAGTTCGTGCACATCCACATCGTGCACAACTCGCCCGACGGCGAACACCATTTGCGTAGCGCCCACATGACGCCGTCCTTCCTGCCCTGGCACCGCAAACTGCTGCTGGACCTGGAGCGGGCGCTGCGCCGGGTGGACGCGTCGGTGACCGTGCCGTACTGGGACTGGACCCGTGACCGCACGGCGAACTCCCTGCCGTGGACCGACGACCTGCTCGGCGGCACCGGACGGCGCTCGGACCGGCAGGTGATGACCGGCCCGTTCGCCTACCGGGCGGGGCACTGGCGGCTCAACGAGCGCGTGACCGACGTGCAGTACCTCACCCGCGACCTCGGCCGCGCCCGCAGCCCGATCCAGCTGCCGACCGGCGACGAGCTCGACTTCGCACTGGCCGACCCGGTCTACGACGTCTGGCCCTGGAACTCGACGGTCACCGAGGGCTTCCGCAACAAGCTGGAGGGATGGGGGAAGGGCCGGGGCAGCGTGTCCTGGCACAACCACAACCGGGTGCACCACTGGGTCGGCGGCGTGATGCTCGGCGCCGCCTCCCCCAACGACCCCGTCTTCTGGCTGCATCACGCCTTCGTCGACCTGCAGTGGACCCGTTGGCAGCAACGGCACTCCGGTGGCCGGTATCTGCCCGCCGAACCCCCGGGCGCGCGGGACAAGGAGCACGGCCGGGTCGTGGCCCGGGACCAGAGGCTGCCGCCGTGGGACGTCACACCGGCCGAACTGGAGGACATGAGCGGGATCTACCGGTACGAGTGAGGGCGTTCCGGTGCCACGGACACCGCCACGCGGGCAGAGTCCCTGCGGGCAAAGGCCGTTGAGGGATCGCTTCTCCGTTCGAGGCATCACACGTCCCGCTGAAAAGCCGACGACACAGCGACCACCGCTCGCGTACGGCGCCCCCTTGATCAAGCTGGTGTCTTCTGCGAAGGAGACGCCACTGTGCGAGTTTCTGACATTCAGCGCTGTGAGGTCCGGCCCGGGCGGCTCGTCGAGTGGACGCTCAGCCCGGCGACCATCGCGGCCGCGGCGGCGTTGCCGCCGGATCCGCGACCGCCGGCGTACATCCAGGAGTCGCACATCAGAACGGCCCGTTCGGTGCGGGAGGACGGGCTGTTCGTGCCGACCTGGATCGGTGCGGCGTTCGACCTGCCGGGCCGCGCCGATCTCGACGCGCTGGAACACGCGTTGCGCGACTGGATGCTGCGCCACGAGACGCTGCGCAGCGGCTTCAGATGGGCCGGGGACGACATGCACCGGTTCACGCTCGACGAGGACGACGTGACCCTGCGCCGCGAGGTGGTCGGCGACTTCGCCGACGCGGGGGCGCTGGTCCGCTACCTGCAGGACCGGTTCGACACCGCGGCGGATGCGCTGAGCTGGCCGAACTTCATCTACGCGGCCGTCGTACGCGACGACTCCACCAGCGTGTACCTGGCCTTCGACCACACCAACGTCGACGCCTACTCCCTCCAGCGCATCCCGGACGAGGTCCACACGCTCTACACGGCGGGCGTCACGGGCCGGCCCGTCACCGGTACGCCCGTGGGCAGTTACGTCGACTTCTGCGAGCTGGAGCGGGCGAACGCGGACGGCATCGACGACACGCACGCGATCGTCGCGCGCTGGCGGGAGTTCATCAGCCGGTGCGACGGAAGGCTCCCGGAGTTCCCCGTCGACCTCGGACTGCGACCCGGTGGCGTGCTGCCCGAACAGAAGCTGCTGTGCGAGCCGCTCGTCGACGCGGAAGCCGCCGCCGCGTTCGAGGCGCACTGCCGGCCCTACGGCGGCAGCCTCGTGGGCATCCTGGCGGCGACCAGCCTGATCGTCCACGAACTCGGCGGGCAGCCGGTCTACCGCACGGTCGTGCCGTTCCACACCCGGGTGAAGTCCGCGTGGTCGGACTCCGTGGGCTGGTACGTCGGCGGCGCACCGATCGAGGTGCCCGCGGCACCGGACTTCGCGAGCGCGCTCGGCGCGGTCCGCGCCGAACTGCGGGCCAACCGGTCGCTGGCCCGCATTCCGCTGGCCCGGGTGCTGCGTCTGCTGGGCGCGGACTTCCGGCCGACCTCGCCGGACATGTACTCGATCATCTCGTACGTGGACGCGCGCCTCATCCCCGGCTCGGCCCGCTGGACCGAGCAGAAGGCGTACGGGCTGCTCCGGGTGTCGTACGGCGACCAGGTGTGCGCCTGGATCAACCGGCTGGACGAGGGGCTGTGGTTCGCCTGCCGCTACCCGGACACCGACCTCGCGTACAAGAACGTGCGGCGGTATGCCGAGGCGTTGCGGGACATGATCGTCTCGGTGCCCGCGGGCGATCGTCCACGGGTCGCGGAGCCGGCGTTCTCCTGACGCAACTTTCCCCCGCTTCACCCGTGTTGGTGCCGGTTCCGTACGGCACCTGACGCGGGTTCGTGTGCCGCGACGGCCTGTACGGCCCGGCAATCCAGGTCTTTTATCGGTCAGTTGGCGCCCATCCGGTGATTCTGTGGGGCTATATCCCCCTCGGGGTGGATGTCCGTTGTGGAACCTTCCGTGTTGCTACTGCTAGTGTTTGTGTCGTCACTCTAGGCAATCAGCTTCGCTGTATCAGCACAGAACCGAGGGCTCCATGCGCAAGCTTCAGCAGGTCGTGATCGCGGCACTGGCGGCCGGTGGCCTGTCCGCCATCGGCGCCGGCACTGCCATCGCCGACTCCTACGGCGGTGACCAGCCGCAGCAGGTCGACCTCTTCCGTCCCTACCAGGAGTGCAGCCCGCAGGAGGCGGGCGTGGCCAACGTCCCGGTCGGCGTGCTCGGCCTCGCCGACACCCTGGAGAGCAACTGCGGCCAGTTCAACCAGGCCTTCACCGGCTGAGCGGCACCTGTAAAGGAAGGCGCGTCCCATGTTCAGCAGGAAGAAGATCGCGGCCGTCTCGGGGCTCGTCGGCGGCATCGCCGTGTCCTGCGTCGGCCTCGCCCAGGCGCACGCCGCGGGAGGTCCGGGAGGCTGCAGCAGCGACCTTCTGGGCAACCTCACCTGTACGCAGCGGATCCAGGGCGAGGTGCCCGAGGGTGAGACCCCTCCGCACCAGGAGACCTGCAAGCCGGTGCAGCCCGTGACGGTGCCCGGGTTCCTGGGCACCGGGATCGAGCGACTCGGCCCCGAGGTGACGTGTTCACCCCAGACGGTCGGAGTGCCCGCAAATGCACCCAAGACGGTGGGAGTTCCCGCCGGGTTCAACGGCAGGCGAATGCCGCTCGACATGCCGCGCTGAACTGCGTGACGCGACATGTGGTGTAGATCCTCAATAACTACGGAGCGCTTGTATATGCTCACATTAAGTAGTCAAGCCAGGCGCTCCGCCTGGGTAACGAAGGGTCTATCCATGCGTAAGTTTCAGCGCGTTGCAGTTGTAGCGGCGGCGGTTGCGGGGCTGTGCGCCCTCGGCGCCGGGGTCAGCTCCGCAGCCGGCGGCGAGGACGCGCCCCCGCAGATCACCGCCGTGGCCAACTCGACGGCCAACGCCGTTGCCACCGGCGGCAACTTCTACGCCCCGCCGCAGGGTCACGGGCCGCAGGAGCAGGGCCCCGAGCAGGGCCCCGAGGGCTACGGCCCGCAGGGCCCCGAGGGCGGCGAGTAAGACCGCACCGAGGAGTCATCCCCTCGTCGCCGCCACGGGCGCATCGATCCTCTTCGGAAGCCTGATGCGTATCGCACGAGCTCGGCATCCCGGACCCGCACCGATTCGGTCTGTTCACCGGCCTGCTGAGTGACACCCGTGGCAGAGGCAGCCCGGACGCACAACGGCCCCGTCGGGGGCGCGCGTCCGGGCTGTGGCACTCCCGTAACAGGGTGCGCACAGCGCGTGTCCAGGCGCGGGATCCTCAGCTTCGACCCTCTCGGGCCCGGGCGCACGCCATTCACTGGCGCGTGTGCCCGGGCCTTCGTCGTAAAGGAAGAAAGGAAGACAAGACATGTTCAGTCCGCGGAAGATCGCCACCGTTTCGGGGCTCGTCGGAAGTCTCGCCGTGTTCTGCGTCGGTGCCGGACACGCGTACGCAGAGGGCCCCAGAGGCGACTGCAGGACCACTGAGCAGGGCAGCACCGTCTGTGTGCACAAGACCGAGAACCGCTCGGACAAGGACGGCAAGCACGTCCTCCAGCAGGCGCAGGACTGCTTGGCGGAGGGCCGCCCGCACGTGGTGTTCCCGGACGGCCCGCCGATGGACGGCGGATCCGCCAGCGTCGGGCCGGTCGTGGACTGCTCCAACACGGCAAAGCTGCCCAAGGGCTTCAGGAAGCCGCACATCGAGATCTGAACGCCGCCGGCACAACGTGCCACCGGCACAACGAAAATCCCCGGTGTCCCAACCAGTGGTCGGGATACCGGGGATTCTTTTCGGCGCTACTCGTCGGCCTTGCTCACCGGCCTACTTGAACGAGTTGCTGCACCCCATGGACGATCCCAGGGAGGACTGCTGGGCTCCGGCGTTGCCCTCGCCGTTCAGCAGGTTGCCGCCCAGGCCGTTGAGGATGCCGACCTCACCGAGGACGTCGAGGTTCAGGTCGTGCGACCTGCAGGTAGTGCTCTGCTGGATGTTGAATTCGTCGCCCTTGCCCCCGCCCTGGCCGGCGTGGGCGGTGCCGGCACCCAGGAGGCCGAGGCTCCCGAATGCGGCGAGGAGAACGGCAGCGGTGCGGACCTTGTGCATGTGATCTCCGTGGAATGAGGTGGATGTGATGCGCGAGAAATCGCCATCTATGCCGTGATGAATGGTGATACGAAATACCCGAGAGAATCGAGCGACGCGCCGAACCGAATGCTTTTCACTTGCTTTTCACCGCAGCGGAGATTTGTCGGCGCACAGGAAAGGTCCCGACACCCGGCCCGCGGCCCGGTGTCGGGACCATTTACCCGACCGGCGCCTCAGCGCCGTGGGTGCGGCCTCAGAAGGCGCTGTTGTTGCAGCCCATCGTCGAGCCGATGCTCGTGGCCTGGGCGCCCGGGTTGCCCTCGCCGTTCAGGGCGTTGCCCAGCAGGCCGTTGAGCAGGCCGACCTCGCCGAGCACGTCGAGGTTCAGGTCGTGCGACCTGCACTGAGAGCTCTGGGTGATGTTGAACTTGTCCCCGTGCTCGCCGTGGCCGCCGCCCTCGCCGGCGTAGGCCGTGCCGCTCACGAGGCCGATGCTGCCGAGTGCGGCGACCAGAACGGCAACGTTGCGAAGCTTGCGCATGTCATCTCCGTGGAGTGAGTGGATGCGATCTGTAGCAGATCGACTTTCTACAGTTACGGGAGATTAGTAGCAAATACGCTAAAACCGGCAACGACGCGCCGCTTTCTTGATCACGCGGCAGAAATCAGAAAAAGTCATATAAGCCCGCGAACGGGCCTCTTGGGCATGAAACTCAAGAGGCCCGTTCGCGACGGGAGTTGACGGTTTGTCAGCCGTGCAACGCGTTGGCGAGGGCGTTCGACTGGGTGTTGGCCTGGGTGCAGTCGATGCCGCGGGTCTGGGCGGCGCCGAGCAGGCCGACCGGGACGTTCGCGCCGAGCAGGGTCTGCGGGCTGCACTCCTGGGACGGGCGGAACAGGTTGGCCTGGCCGACCGGGCCGCCCTCCACCGACTGCGGCGTCTGGGGCGAAATCTGCGGGTTGATCTGCGGGTTCAGCTGGGGGTTGAGCTGCGGGGCGACATCGGTGCCCCGCGACGGCGCCTGCTGCGGCGTGCCGTAGGACTGCGCGGTCGCCGCGGCGGAGGTGGCCGAGGTGGCCTGGGCGTCCGGCTGTGAAGCGGGCGGCGGCACAGCTCCGTTGTAGGCCGGGGTGACGGCGGAGCTGGGGCCGGCACCGACGGCGGTCAGACCCCCGGCTGCTGCGATGACGAGCGCGACTTGCTGGAGCTTGCGCATGGAATCCTCGGCCCTTCATTGACCTGTGCACGGAACCTGGTGAAATGCGGGATGGGGCAGCGCAGTTGTGGCGGTGACAACTGCCTGGAACGGCTGCGGTGGACCATCGTTCTCGCTCCGTGGGGAACGAGGTGCGCGCAAACCCGGATACGGGTGCGGGAGCGTGGTCACCCATTTGTCGTAAGAGCGCCGGTACTGCGCCGCGTGTTCCGGTGGCTGGCAAATGGGTGACGGGTCTTCGGATGCCGTGACCACGGTGCCGGAATCGTCGTTCCGACCGGGAGAGGGCAGCGACCGTGGACTTCGAAGTGGGGTGAGGGAATTCGCTCCCGGCTTCGATGCGACGTCCGCGTGCTACTCAGGAGTACCGCTGCTGACGGTGCCGTGTGACTGGCGCACCGACTGCACGCGTGACCGCATCGAATGCAATGGATTTCCCCTTTTCAGGTATCGAAGGGCCGAGGGTTTCATGCGCAAGCTTCACAGGGCCGCGCTCGTTCTAGCAGCGGCAGGTGGTCTGTCCGCCATCGGTGCCGGCGTCAGCCATGCCGACTCCCCTGTCGGATACGGATATGGCGGTCCCGCTCCGGCACCGGCTCCGGAGCAGCCGGCCCCCCAGGCCGCCCCTCCGCCGCAGTACGCGCCGCAGCCGGCACCGCAATACGCCGCTCCGCCGCCCCAACAGGTCGGGTACGCCGCCGCTTCGGGCACGTCGCGGGGAATGGCGCAGGTCACTCCCCCTCAGTACCCGCAGTACGCCCCGGCGCCGCAGTACGCGCCGCCGGCACCGCAGTACGGCCCGCCGGTGCCCCAACAGACCGGCTACGCCTCCGCCTCGGCCTCGTCGCAGGGGATGGCGCAGGCCAACACCTCGCCGTACCCGCAGCCGCAGTACGCCCCGCCGCCGCAGTACGCGCCCGCGCCGCAGTACGCACCACCGCAGCAGTACGCCCCGCCCCAGCAGTACGCGCCTGCGCCGCAGTACGCGCCCGCGCAGCCGTCCTCGCAGGTCGTACCGCAGGTCATGCCCGAGGTGATGCCGAAGGTCGCTCCGCAGTTGGGGATGCCCCAGGGGGTCCCCGCGACGGACGGCCCGACGCACGTCACCCCGCAGGTGAACCCGCAGGTGAACCCGCAGGTGAACCCGCTCGTCAACCCGCTGGTCGGGGCGCCGAGCGTGCCGCAGCTGTCCCCGGTCGGCCTCGGGCAGATCGCCGCACCTCCCGTCGGCCAGCTGGGGCTTCCGCAACTCGGCTGACCGCCGCCCCCGCAAACCGTCCGCAATCCCGACTCTCGACCCTGACGCAGATCCCATCTGCTCGACCAACGGAGAACAAATGCGCAAGTTCCAGAGGGCCGTCCTCGTGGGTGCCGTCCTCGGCAGCGTCGCCTCGTTCGGCGCCGCCTCCGCCTCCGCACACGGCGGGTTCGACCGTGACTTCGACGTCACGCAGAACACCGAGTGCCGCTCGCACGACATGAACATCAACGTGCTCGGCAACGTCAGCGCCCTCACCGGCGTGCTGGCCAACGCGCTGAACGGCGAAGGCAACCCGGGTGCGCAGCAGAGCCACCTCGGCTCGGACATGGGCTGCAACAACCAGGCCTTCTGACAGCCCTCACCCCGGCCACCGCGCAGAGCCCCTTCCCCGACCGGGAGGGGGCTCGCCGCTGTGCACGTCCCGCCCGCCGTCACTCGTTCGGCGGTAATGCCGCCGCCCGCGCGGTCAACCGGGCATACGGCACACAGGGGCGTGTCACGATCACGTGACGACCAGGCAGAGAGGTGTGACGGGTGGCAGAGCAGCTGTACGCGACGTTGAAGACCAGTCAGGGCGACATCGAGATCCGGCTCTTTCCGGATCACGCGCCGAAGACGGTGAAGAACTTCGTCGAGCTGGCGAAGGGCGAGCGGGAGTGGGTCCACCCCGAGACGGGCGCGAAGACCACGGACCGGCTCTACGACGGCACGGTCTTCCACCGGGTCATCGAGGGCTTCATGATCCAGGGCGGTGACCCGCTGGGCAACGGCACGGGCGGACCGGGGTACGAGTTCGCCGACGAGTGCCACCCCGACCTGGCCTTCACCAAGCCGTACCTGCTGGCCATGGCCAACGCCGGGCCGGGCACGAACGGGTCCCAGTTCTTCATCACGGTGGGCCCGACCACGTGGCTCACCGGCAAGCACACCATCTTCGGCGAAGTGGCAGGCGACGCCGGCCAGAAGGTGGTCGACACCATCGCGGCGACGCAGACCAACCCGCGCACCGACCGGCCCGTGAACGACGTCGTCATCGAGTCCGTCGTCATCGAGACCCGCTGACCGGGCCGTACCGCCGTAGCAGTCGTGACGGCATCGCAATCCGGGAGGGGGAGCCGGGCCGGCGGGCCGGGGCGTCCTGACGGACATGGAACCGCAGAAGCCGTCGCCCGGGCCCCGGCAGCCCGAAGGGTGCCTCGTCGTCGCGATCCGGGTCCCGGTCCGGATCGTCGTCCTCGTCCTGGTCGCACCGGTGCGGGTGGTGTGGGACGCGGTGGTCGTCGGCGGACGGTTCCTGCTGGACACGCTGCTACGGCCGCTCGGACGCGCGCTGGCCTGGGTGGCCGGGGGGCTGTGGCGGTACGTCCTCGTGCCGGTGGGCGGCGCGCTCGGGTGGCTCGGGCGCGCGCTCGTCGTCGTACCGGCCGGGTGGCTCCACCGGTCGGTGCTCACCCCCCTCGGCCACGGGCTCGCCCTGCTGGGGCGGTATCTGTTCGTCGTGCCCGCGCGGTGGCTGTACGCCCGGGTCCTCGCCCCCGTCGCCACCGCCGCCGGCCTCGCTGCGTACGGGGTGCTGCGTGTGCTGTTCGTCCTGCCCGCGTTCGCCCTGTGGCGCTGGGTGCTCGCGCCGGTCGGCCGCGTCCTCGCCGTCGTGGCGAGGGAGGCGGGGGAAGCACTCTCGCACGCGTGGCGGGTCGCCGGGCGGATCTCACGGGCCGTGGGGCGGGCGCTCGGGACGCTCGCGCGGTGGATCCTCGTCGAACCCGTGCGCTGGGTGTACCGAAGCCTTCTCGCGCCCGTCGGGCGTCTCGTCCGGGACGCCGTCCTGCGGCCCGCCGCGCGGGCCGTCCGCGGGGCGCTGGCCGGCGCGCGGGACACGGTGCGGCAGGTCCGCGCCGACGTACGGCGGGCGCTGTTCGGCGAGCCCCGGCAGCCGGTCGCGGTGGACCGGCGGGAACCTCAGGGGCCCGCTGCACGTACTCTTGGTAGCAGTACGACCGCTCTCACGAAGGACTAGGACACTGGGCAAGCGACAGCCCGAAGGCCCGCCGCCCGCACCCGCGGTGCAGCGCATCCGACTGCGCTACACCAAGCGCGGCCGCCTGAGGTTCACCAGCCACCGAGACTTCCAGCGCGCCTTCGAGCGTGCGCTGCGCCGTGCCGAGGTGCCCATGGCGTACTCGGCAGGGTTCACGCCGCACCCCAAGGTGTCGTACGCCAATGCCGCACCCACCGGCACGGGCAGCGAGGCGGAGTACCTGGAGATCGCGCTCACACAGGCGCGTGACCCGCAGACGCTGCGCGTCCTCCTCGACGAGTCGCTGCCCGCCGGGCTCGACGTCGTCGACGCCGTCGAGGCGCGGACCTCGGGCCTGGCCGACCGGCTGGCGGCCTCCGTCTGGGAGCTGCGGCTGGACGGCGTGGACCCGGTCGACGCCGAGCGCGCGGTCGAGGCCTTCACCAAGGCCGAGACCGTCGAGGTGCAGCGCACGACCAAGAACGGCGTCCGCACCTTCGACGCCCGCCCGGCCGTGGTAAGCCTGGAAACGCACAGTTCACCGGCTGATAGGCCGACCGACCAGCCCTGTGCGATACTGCGGCTGGTTGTTCGGCACGTGACGCCTGCCGTACGACCCGACGACGTCCTGTCCGGTCTCCGCGCCGTGGCCGACCTGGCGCCGCCGGTCCCCGCAGCGGTGACCAGGCTGGCGCAGGGGCTGTTCGATGAAGAGACCGGCACGGTGACCGACCCGCTCGCGCCCGACCGCGAGGCAGCCGAGGCCCTGACGGCCAGACCGGCTGCCGCCGCGACGGCGCCGACGCCGGAAGGTTCCGCGTAGGGACGGACGTCGTAGCGCCGCCCTCGTACTCGGGAGCCACCTGGGTCGGGCAGCGCACCGACCAGAAGACTTTCGCCAGGCCGTACCGACAAGGCGTACGGAACCGGCGAGACAGGACACAGAGTGCTCCCGTGCGGCGCCCGCGCCCCGGACGGCGGCCATCGCGCATCGCGCGGGCCGCGGACGTCAACGGCGGACGGCCCTTCGAGGCCGACGCCGGACCAGGCGCGGCGCCCGGGAGCCTGACGGGAGAAACGCCCGCATGCTCGAACCGACCGAGCCCGTCGAGGGCTCCGAACCGAACACTCCGAGCGACACCCTGCCGCCGCGCAGGCGTCGCCGTGCCGCCTCCCGCCCGGCGGGCCCGCCCGCCGCGGCCGGGGCGGCCACCGAGGTGACCCTGCCGGCCATACCGGCCGATGAGGACACCGAGGACCCCAGGGACATCGAGGACGCCGGGGCACTGATCGCCACCGAAGGCGGCGAAGCGGCCGTCGAGGCCGAGAAGACCGCCGAGGCGCCGGCCGCCGGCCGTCCGCGCCGGCGGGCCACGCGCCGCGCCTCCGCCCCCGCCGGGGCACCCGCGGCCGTCGCACCGGCCGCGCCCGCCGCCGCGGAGACCGAGCAGCCCGCCGCTGCCGTGGCCGAGGGCGGCGAGGTCGTCGTCGGCGAGGACGCCGCACCGCGCCGCGCCCGCCGCCGGGCCACCCGCACCGTTTCCGCACCGACCGCCGCCGCCGAGGCCACCGAGCCCGCTGCCGCCGAGGTCGAGGAGGCCCCGGCCGCCGCGGGTCCGCGCCGTCGCGCCGCCCGCCGCGCCTCCGCGCCCGCTGGTGCTCCGCAGGCCGCCGAGGAGACGTCGGCCGTCGTCGAGACCGAGCCCGCCCCGCAGGAGATCGCCGTGGTCGAGGCCGCCGAGCCCGCCGCCGAGGGGGCTCCGGCCGCCGCGCGTCCGCGCCGTCGCGCCACGCGCCGCGCCTCGGCGCCCGCCGGTGCCCCTGCCCAGGAGGAGGCCGCCGAGGCTCCGGTGAGCGAGGAGGCTCCGGCCGCCGCTCCCGCCGAGGAGGCCGCCCCGAGCCGTACCCGTCGGCGTGCCACCCGTCGGGTGTCCGCGCCCGCCGGTGTCCCCGCGCAGGAGGAGGCCGTCGTGGCCGAGGAAGCTCCCGCCCCCGCTGCCGAGGAAGCCGCGCAGGCTCCGGCCGAGGAAGCCGCTCCGCGGCGTGCCCGGCGTCGGGCCGTGCGCGCCGCGTCCGGGTTCTCCGCGCCCGCACGGTCCGCGAAGGCCGAGGTCACGGAAGCGGCCGAGGCCGCCGAGCCCGCGGAGGCCGGTGCGAGCCGCTCTTCGCGCAAGCCCGCCCGCCCCGCCGTCGCCGTGTTCCAGGCGCCGGTGTTCGCCGAGCCGAGGTTCCAGACCCCGCAGCGCGCCGCCGCCGAGGCCGCCGCCGAGGCCGCCGGGGCGGAGGAGCCCGAGGAGGCCGACGAGTACGCCGAGGAGCGTCCCGAGGCCGGTGCGCGCCGTCGCCGCCGCCGTCGGGGTGCCGCCGAGGAGCCGCAGGTTGTCGAGGCCGCCGCCACCGTCGAGGAGACGGAGGCCGCCGCCGAGCCCGCCGAGGCCATCGAGTCCGCCGAGGAACTCGGCGAGGGCGAGGAGACCGACGAGACCGAGGGCTTCGAGGAGGCCGGCTCCCGTCGCCGCCGCCGTCGGGGCGGCCGTCGCCGCCGTCGCGGTGAGGCCGCCGACGGCGAGGGCGCCGAGGCCGATGCCGACGAACTGGCCGCCGAGCAGGCCGAGCAGGACGCCGAGGACACCGCCGAGCAGGAGGAAGAGGACGTCGAGGAGGCTCGTGGCGACGAGTCCGGCGGTTCCAGCTCCAGCAGCCGCCGTCGCCGCCGTCGCCGTCGCCGCGCCGGTGACACCGGTACCGACGCCGAGCCCGGCGAGGGCGACCCGGAGCGTACGGTCGTCAAGGTCCGCGAGCCGCGCAAGCCGAGCGAGCCGTCCGACGAGGTGCAGTCCATCAAGGGCTCGACGCGTCTGGAGGCCAAGAAGCAGCGCCGCCGCGAGGGCCGTGAGCAGGGCCGCCGACGCGTTCCGATCATCACCGAGGCCGAGTTCCTGGCCCGCCGCGAGGCCGTCGAGCGCGTGATGGTCGTGCGCCAGTACGGCGAGCGCACGCAGATCGGCGTCCTGGAGGACGGCGTGCTCGTCGAGCACTACGTCAACAAGGAGCAGTCGACCTCGTACGTCGGCAACGTGTACCTGGGCAAGGTGCAGAACGTGCTGCCGTCGATGGAGGCCGCCTTCATCGACATCGGCAAGGGCCGCAACGCCGTGCTCTACGCCGGTGAGGTCAACTTCGAGGCGCTGGGCATGGCGGGCGGCCCCCGCCGCATCGAGGCCGCCCTCAAGTCCGGCCAGTCCGTCCTCGTGCAGGTCACCAAGGACCCGATCGGGCACAAGGGCGCGCGTCTGACCAGCCAGGTCTCGCTGCCGGGCCGCTACCTCGTGTACGTCCCCGAGGGCTCGATGACCGGCATCAGCCGCAAGCTGCCCGACACCGAGCGGGCCCGGCTGAAGACCATCCTCAAGAAGATCGTCCCCGAGGACGCGGGCGTCATCGTGCGCACCGCCGCCGAGGGCGCGAGCGAGGACGAGCTGCGCCGCGACGTCGAGCGGCTCCAGGCGCAGTGGGAGGACATCCAGAAGAAGGCGAAGAACGGCAACGCCCCGACGCTGCTGTACGGCGAGCCGGACATGACCGTCCGGGTCGTGCGCGACATCTTCAACGAGGACTTCTCCAAGGTCGTCGTCAGCGGTGCCGACGCCTGGGAGACGATCCACGGGTACGTCTCGCACGTCGCGCCGGATCTCGCGGGCCGGCTGTCGAAGTGGACCTCCGAGGTCGACGTCTTCGCCACGTACCGGATCGACGAGCAGCTCGCCAAGGCGCTGGACCGCAAGGTCTGGCTGCCCAGCGGTGGTTCGCTGGTGATCGACAAGACCGAGGCCATGGTCGTGGTCGATGTCAACACCGGCAAGTTCACCGGCCAGGGCGGCAACCTCGAAGAGACCGTGACCAGGAACAACCTGGAGGCGGCCGAGGAGATCGTGCGTCAGCTGCGGCTGCGCGACCTGGGCGGCATCGTCGTCATCGACTTCATCGACATGGTGCTGGAGTCCAACCGGGACCTGGTGCTGCGGCGCCTGCTGGAGTGCCTGGGCCGGGACCGTACGAAGCACCAGGTCGCCGAGGTGACCTCGCTGGGGCTGGTCCAGATGACCCGCAAGCGCGTCGGCCAGGGCCTGCTGGAGTCCTTCTCCGAGACCTGCGTCCACTGCAACGGCCGCGGTGTCATCGTGCACATGGAGCAGCCGAGCGTGCCCGCCGGCGGCGGTGGCGGCAAGCGCAAGAAGCGTGGCAAGGGCGGTGACGTGCATGAGCACGCGGCCGCGGAGCACGTGCACGAGACCGCCGCCGTGGCCGTGGAGACCGGCGAGGCCGTCGAGCCCGAGACGGAGACCGCCGCCGAGGTCGCTGCCGAGGCCGCCGAGCCGGTCGCGCTGCCCGCGCCCGAGTTCGCGCCGGACGAGGAGCTGTACAGCAGCGTCGCCGAGGCGGAGGCGGCGGCCACCCGTGGCCGTTCGCGGCGCCGGGCGAGCCGCCGTGCGTCGGCTCCGGCGGGCGCGCCGAAGGCCGAGAAGGCCCAGCGGTCCGAGAAGGCCCCCAAGGCCGAGCAGCCCGAGCCGGTCGAGGAGGCCCCCGTGGCCGCCGCGGCGCCGGTCGCCGAGGTGCCCGCTGCCGAGCCGGTCGTCGTGGAGCCGCAGGCCGAGGCCGTCGAGGCCGTCGAGGAAGCCGCGCCCAAGGGCCGTACGCGCCGTCGTGCGACCCGGAAGGTGTCCGCGCCGGCCGGTTCCCCGGCGGGGGCGGAGGCGACCGTGGTGACGGTGTCCGAGACCGCGGTCGAGGCCGAGGCCGCTGTGCCGGCCCCGGTCGAGGAGGCGCCCGCCGAGAGCGCCGCCCCGGCCCGCCCGCGCCGCCGTGCCGTGCGCAAGGCCACCGCGCCGACCGCGTCCGAGGAGACGGCCGTCGTGGTCGTCCCGTCGGCGACGGAGGCCGGGGAGGCCGTGGAGGCGCCCGAGGCCGGGGCCGAGGCTCCGGTCGAGGAGGCCGCTCCGGCCAAGAAGACGGCCCGCAAGACCGCCAAGAAGGCCCCGGCGAAGAAGACGGCAGCCAAGAAGACCGCGGCGAAGAAGACCGCCGCGAAGAAGACGGCGGCCAAGAAGACCACGGCCAAGAAGGCGGTCAAGACGGCCGCCGCGAAGTCGACGGCGAAGAAGACCACCACGGTCGCCACCGCCGACGACTGATCAGTCGCCGTACCAGGTGTGGCCCTGTCCGTTCGCAGACAGGGTCACACCTGTTTTTCTGTCTTCCCGCCTGTTTCCCGGCGGGTCCCGCGAGACGTAAGGAGGGAGATCGCGTGCCCGTGCTGACCCGGCTCACGCCCTCGCCGGTCGTCGTGGACATCCGCCCGGGTGCCCTGGACGACCTGGGGGCCGTGCTCGCCGACGAGCGCATCGCGCAGTCCGGCAGGCTCGCCGTCGCCGTCAGCGCCGGCTCCGGCGCCCGGCTGCGCGAGCGCATCGCCCCCTCGCTGCCCGGCGCCGCCTGGTTCGAGGTGGGCGGAGGCACCCTGGACGACGCGATCCGGCTGGCCGCCGGGATGAAGTCCGGCGCGTACGACGCGGTCGTGGGCATCGGCGGCGGCAAGGTCATCGACTGCGCGAAGTACTCCGCGGCGCGCATCGGGCTGCCCCTGGTCGCCGTGCCGACGAACCTCGCGCACGACGGCATCTGCTCGCCCGTCTCCAACCTGGACAACGACGCCGGACGCGGCTCGTACGGGGTGCCCACGCCGATCGCCCTCCTCGTCGACCTCACGGTGATACGGGAGGCGCCGGCCCGGTTCGTGCGCTCGGGCATCGGCGAGGCCCTGTCCAACATCTCCGCAATCGCGGACTGGGAGCTGGCCCACCGGGTCACCGGCGAGAAGCTCGACGGTCTGGCCGCGGCCATGGCCCGCCAGGCCGGTGAAGCGGTGCTGCGCCACCCGGGCGGATGCGGCGCCGACGGCTTCCTGACCGTGCTGGCCGAAGGGCTGGCGCTCTCGGGAATCGCCATGTCGATCGCCGGGCACACCCGCCCCTGCTCGGGCGCCTGCCACGAGATCAGCCACGCGCTCGACCACCTGTATCCGCGCCGGGCGGCGAACCACGGCGAGCAGGTGGGCGTCGGCGCCGCCTTCGCGACGTACCTGCGGGGCGAGCACGGCACGGCCCGGCTGATGGCCGGTGTCCTGCGCCGGCACGGTCTGCCCGTGGTGGCGCAGGAGCTCGGCTTCAGCGACGAGGAGTTCGTCCGGGCCGTCGGGTTCGCCCCGGAGACCCGGCCCGGCCGGTACACGATCCTGGAGCATCTCGCGCTGTCGCCGAGCGACATCAGGACGGTGTACGCCGAGTACGTCACCGCGGTCACGGGCTGATCGAGCCGTCCAGTTTGACCCCCACAGCCCGGCCCCGTAACCTTGACCGTCGGCGTGTCACTGAGCACGCCACATCCCCGTAAACCTCATCCTCCCGGGCGCAGTGCGGGCCGGGAGAGGTCGCCCGTGTGTTGTCGGGCGGCTGGCCTGCGGGGGTGCCGGTTCTGAACGAGCGAAAGAGAGATCCGCGTGTACGCCATCGTGCGCAGCGGTGGTCGCCAGCACAAGGTTGCTGTCGGCGACATCGTTGAGGTTGACAAGATTTCCACCGCCAAGGTTGGCGACACGGTCGAGCTCTCGACCCTGCTCGTTGTCGACGGCGACGCCGTGACCAGCGACCCGTGGGTGCTGGCCGGCATCAAGGTCCAGGCCGAGGTCGTGGACCACCACAAGGGCCAGAAGATCGACATTCTGCGCTACAAGAACAAGACCGGCTACCGCCGTCGTCAGGGCCACCGCCAGCAGTACACGGCGATCAAGGTCACGTCGATCCCCGCGGCTGCGAAGTAAGGGACTGAGGAGACATGGCACACAAGAAGGGCGCATCGTCCACCCGGAACGGTCGCGACTCCAATGCCCAGCGGCTCGGCGTGAAGCGCTTCGGCGGTCAGCGCGTGAACGCTGGTGAGATCCTGGTCCGCCAGCGCGGCACCCACTTCCACCCCGGCGCCGGTGTCGGCCGTGGCGGCGACGACACGCTGTTCGCCCTCGAGGCCGGTGCGGTGGAGTTCGGTACCCACCGCGGCCGCAAGGTCGTGAACATCGTTCCGGTCGCCTGAATCGCCTGATTCAGCGCCGAACGCTTCACTTCGCGAGGCGGACCTCACTTCCCGGTCGGGAAGGCGGGTCCGCCTTTCGCGTGTTGACATAGGTAATACCCGTGAGTTTCTGGAGGCACTGAACCATGACCACCTTCGTGGACCGCGTCGAGCTGCACGTCGCCGCGGGTAACGGAGGCCACGGCTGTGCCTCCGTCCACCGCGAGAAGTTCAAGCCGCTCGGCGGCCCGGACGGCGGCAACGGCGGACGTGGCGGTGACATCATCCTCACCGTCGACCAGTCCGTGACCACCCTGCTCGACTACCACCACTCGCCGCACCGCAAGGCCACCAACGGCAAGCCCGGCGAGGGCGGCAACCGGTCCGGCAAGGACGGCCAGGACCTGGTCCTGCCCGTGCCGGACGGGACCGTCGTCCTCGACAAGGCCGGCAACGTCCTCGCCGACCTGATCGGGCACGGGACGTCGTACATCGCCGCGCAGGGCGGCCGCGGCGGGCTCGGGAACGCGGCGCTGGCCTCTGCCCGCCGCAAGGCCCCCGGCTTCGCGCTGCTCGGCGAGCCCGGTGACCTCCAGGACGTCGTCCTGGAGCTGAAGACCGTCGCCGACGTGGCCCTCGTCGGCTACCCGAGCGCCGGCAAGTCCTCGCTGATCTCGGTGCTCAGCGCGGCCAAGCCGAAGATCGCGGACTACCCCTTCACGACCCTCGTGCCCAACCTCGGTGTCGTGACGGCCGGTTCGACCGTCTACACCATCGCCGACGTGCCCGGTCTGATCCCGGGCGCCAGCCAGGGCAAGGGACTCGGCCTGGAGTTCCTGCGGCACGTGGAGCGGTGCAGCGTGCTGGTGCACGTGCTGGACACCGCGACGCTGGAGTCCGACCGTGACCCGGTCTCCGACCTCGACATCATCGAGGAGGAGCTGCGCCAGTACGGCGGCCTCGACAACCGGCCCCGGATCGTCGTCCTGAACAAGGTCGACGTGCCCGACGGCAAGGACCTCGCCGAGATGGTCCGCCCCGACCTGGAGGCCCGCGGCTACCGCGTCTTCGAGGTGTCGGCCGTCGCCCACATCGGGCTGCGCGAGCTGTCCTTCGGGCTCGGCGAGCTGGTCGCCCAGGCGCGTGCCGCGAAGCCGAAGGAGGAGGCGACGCGGATCGTCATCCGGCCCAAGGCCGTGGACGACGCCGGCTTCACCGTCACGCGCGAGGAGGTCGGCGGCGAGCTGCTGTTCCGGGTGCGCGGCGACAAGCCCGAGCGCTGGGTCCGTCAGACCGACTTCAACAACGACGAGGCCGTCGGCTACCTCGCCGACCGCCTCAACCGCCTCGGTGTGGAGGAGGAGTTGATGAAGGCGGGCGCCCGCAACGGCGACGGCGTCGCCATCGGCCCCGAGGAGAACGCGGTCGTCTTCGACTGGGAGCCGACGGTCATGGCCGGCGCGGAGATGCTGGGCCGCCGCGGTGAGGACCACCGCTTCGACGCGCAGCGGCCCGCGGCGCAGCGCCGCAGGGACAAGCAGGCGGAGCGGGACGAGGCCGGCCGGGAGTTCGACGACTTCGAGCCGTTCTAGGCGACGGACAGACAGAAGGGCGGGCCCGGAGGTTTCCCTCCGGGCCCGCCCTCTCGCGTTCCGTACCGGCGTCAGCTGTCCGCGTCCGTCAGTTCTTCGGCCACGTAACTGCGAAGCCAGGTCCGGAAGTCCGGGCCCAGGTCTTCACGTTCGCACGCGAGTCTGACAATGGCACGCAGATAGTCGCTGCGGTCACCGGTGTCGTAGCGGCGGCCCCGGAAGACGACGCCGTGCACGGGTCCGCCGGCCTTCCCCGCGGCGGTAGCCGCTGATGAATGCGTCTGGGCGAGCTGCTGGAGGGCGTCGGTGAGCTGGATCTCGCCGCCGCGGCCCGGCTCGGTCCGGCGCAGTATGTCGAAGATGTGCGGGTCGAGGACATAGCGGCCGATGACCGCGTAGTGGGACGGGG